>NZ_JBSFTC010000003.1:0-158467 GCF_053590415.1 Nonomuraea sp. NPDC003201 | reverse complement strand
AAATCGCTGCCTCTGGTGTCGAGCCTGCCGGGACTGGCCACGGGTCTCCTTACAAGTGCGACCGGTGCCACGGGCGGGCCGGTGCCACGGGCGGGCCGATGCCGGGGGCCTAAGGAGCGGCGGTGGAGGCGTCCGTGCGAGGCGGGGTGTCGTGGGTGGGAGCGGCCGGGAAGGGGCTCGGCCAGGAGTCCGGAGGGGCGCGTAACGGGAAGCACCAAAACCAGGATTCCTGTAGTGGGGGGTGTGGTGACCGGGGAGCTTCTGGCCGGAGGGTCGCGTGGGGAACGAGGCGACAAGGCGGGAGCGGCGGGCCCGGTCGACGAGGCGACACGGCGACAACGGCGGGGCTGGCCGACGAGGCGACAAGGCGATAGCGGCGCGGCTGGCCGATGCGTGGGGAAGTGACCGGCGGGGCGGAATCGCCTGGGGGGGTGAGTCAGTGGCGGGCGCGTTCCAAGGCATCCCAGAAGCCGCGTCTCAGCGCGTGCCGTACCTCGTCGTGCAGCAGGAAGTCGATCGGCAGGGAAGACCCCTGCAGCAACCGCGCCTCCAGGTCCGAAGGCATTCGCGGCTTGCGCGCCAGCACCGCCTCCAGCCACAGCGCGGGCGCGTCGCGCGCCACGGACTCGCCGAAGTCGTGCCCCTCCCGGTGGGCGGACTTGACCGCGTCCGCCAGCGTGGTCGCGCCGGCGGTGGCCGCGGACGGCGGGGTGACGGGCGCGGGCTGCGGCCCCGTGTACGGCCCCAGCTGAGCAGGCTGGTAGGCGCCGCTGGACGACGGGCTGGCGAACTGCCCGGTGCTGGGCGACTGCGACTGGATGGGCCCGGTCGCCGGAGCGGCCGGCGGCGGGGATGTTACGGGCGGCTGCTCGGGCTGGTAGCTGGCGTACGTCGGCAGCACGGGCGGCGTGGACGACTGCCCGCGCCCGGAGGAGGACCCGTTGGACGAGGACGGCGTGGAGGAGGAGCCGGCGGCGTGGCTGCCGCTGGACGGCGGCAGCGGGGGCAGCGACGGCGGCAGGGCCGGCTGGGCGGGCGGCAGCGAATGGGCGGCCTGCCCGTTGCTGATCGGCTGGTGCCCGTTGGACGACTCCGTGATGCCCGCGACGAGGCTGACGTATGGGCGCAGGTGGACGGCGCCCAGCTCGACCAGGTCGTCGCACTCCTGGCGCAGCGACCGCGACACGGCCCAGCCGCCGTCGGCCGCGATGTGGATCACGCTGACCCTGATGCCGAGGTCCTGCGCGTCGCACACGACCTGGGCCAGGTCCTCGTCCCCGCTCACGACCACCGCGTCGCAGATGGCGTTGTTGCGGGCGAGCGTCATGAGGTCGCGGTGGACCTGGGCGTCGACGCCTTCGCGCCGGCCCGGCCGGATGCGCGACAGCCTGAGCTTGAGGCCCGGTATGTCGGCCAGCGCGTCGTGCTCCGGCGTGCGACGGCCTTCGACCGTCGCCTCGTACCAGTAGCACCTCAGCAGCGGCAGGCCGGTGCGCTCGCGCGACAGGCTGGTCATCAGCTGGAGCAGCCCCGGGTAGTCCCAGGCAACCGCTTCACGATGACGCGTGCCGTGCACGGCCATCGCGCCATCGGCCAGCAGATAGCCGGCGTCCACGAACAGCGCACAGCGATCCACTTAGCACCGCCCCTTTCCTGGTGGTCCGTCCTGGCTGGCTCTGCACCGTCAGAGACCGGACTCGGCGGCCCTCTCTCAGGGTAATGAAAGCTGGTGATCGCGCGAGGGTTAATCCCGACGATTCGGCATCGACCCGCTGCCACCCCGGAGCATTCAGGCAGACCGTACCAGTTTGTCCCGTTCACAGTCATGATCGCGCTCGGACGCTCAACGCGGCCACCCCGAACAGCACGACATCCTTGTCCGTCGCGATCGTCAGCGTCGGATCCACCCCGAGCTCGGCCCCGACCGTGTCGACGTCGACGCCGAACGTCATCTCCGCCGCGCCGGTCGAGGACTCGTCGAAGACGTTCGACGCGTCCCGATCGCCGCCCTCGGGGGCGAGCGCGCCGGACCCGAGCGAGACCTTGTCGCCCTTGAGGTCGGCGTCCCCCTCCCACGTCACCAGCTCGACCCTGGCGGGCGAGGCGGCCGGGCTCAGCCCGCCGAGCGGGATGCGCACCCGTCCCGCCGGCCCGCCGACCACGGTGGCCGCGTCGAGCACCATGGCCTGGCTGTACGGCTCCGCGGGATCCGTGACGATCAGCACCAGACTCCATCCGGCATGCCGGGACACCCCTTCTTCCATGGGCATGTCGGCCGCCCACCACGTGCCGTTCCGGTTCGAGGCGGCGGCCAGCTCGCTGACGTCGGCGTACGCCTGGTAGACGGGCCCCGACGGCAGCTCGCGGAGCGCCACGTCGTCGGGTTTGACCAGCGTGTACTGGCGCCGCCCCGGCGGCCTGACCTTGATGGGTCCGGCCGTCGTCGCGCTCGCGGACCAGTAGAGGCCGGCCCACACGACCTTGCTCCCCTTGGGCAAGCTCAGCTCGGCCCCGCTGGACGCGCCGGTGCCGGAGCTGTCGTCCTGGTCGAGCGCGGTCATCGGCCAGAGGTCGTTGTCGCGCTGGCCGTGCCGGCGCTTCCGGGCCTCCGCGCAGCCGTCCGCCGTCTCGGGGCAGGTCAGCAGCGAGTTGCCGATCGCCCTGACGGCCACCTTCCCGTCGGTGGCGAACCTGGCGGGCGCCCCGGCCGTCCGTACGCCGTCCTCGGCCTGCGCCGTGACGTGCAGCGGGCCCGAGTCGATCCGGACGGCCGGGCCCGCGCCCTCCGGCGCCTCCGCCGCCACCCGTACCCGCAGGAACAGCGCCGTGGCCTGCCCCGCAGCCAGCGGTGCCCTGGCACACCGCGCGTCGCGCCCCGAGGGACGGCACGCCCACCCGTCCACGGTGCCCACGGTGTCGCGGTCGTCGCGCCGCGCGGGCGGGACGAGCGTCACGCCGGAGGGCAGGTCCACGAACGCCGTCAGCTCCTCGCTGGGCGCCTCTCCGTAGTTGCGCAGGCGCAGGCCGACGATGCCGGGCCGGGCGCGTACGAGCGAGCCCAGCGCCTCGACGGTGGCACGCAGCCGCGCCTTGCCCGGCTCCCCGCTCGTGACAGGGCTCTTGACCGGGCTCCTGGCCGGCGGCCGCACCCGCGTGGGCTCCTCGCTCTGCAACGGCACGGGCACCGGCATGGGCTCGCCGGCGAACGGCGGCGGCCCCGCGACCGGCACGGCGGCGGTGGGCCTCGCGATCGGCTTCTCGTCGGTGACCAGCAGCAGCCCGGCCGCCACGGCCACCGTGACGGCCATGCTGCCGGCCATCGCGGCCAACTGCTGCCTGGGCCCCCGCCACAGCCGGCGGAACGCCCGCAGCAGCCCGCCCGCGCCGCCGCCGCCCGCGGCCGACTTCGCCAGCGTCGTCGCGTACCCGCCGAAGATCGGCCCCGCGACCAGCGGACCGACCATGACGCGCAGCCCGCGGTTGACGTCGGTCAGCTCCAGCAGGACCCCGTTGCACTCCTCGCAGACGCCCACGTGCTCGTCGACCACCTTGGCGTCGCGCCTGGTCAACCCGTCGCGGACGTACGCGCCCATCTTGCCCAGGACGGGCCGGCAGTCGTGCTTGGGCGGCGAGCCCAGGTGCATCTGCAGGTACGCCTGCCGCAGCCCCTCCCTCGCCCGGTACGCCAGCGCCGCCACGCCGTTGGGCGACAGGCCCAGCAGCGGCGCCACCTGGGCCGGCTTGCACCGTTCGACCTCGGTGTGCCAGAGCACCGCCCGCCACCGCTCGGGCAGCGACAGGAACGCCTTGGCGATCAGCGACTTCTCCAGCTCCACGAGCGCCGGATCGACGAACGGCACCCCCGGGTCGTACTCCTCGATCTCGCCCGTGGCCACCTGGCGGCTCTCGATCCTGGAGCGGTCGTAGACCGTACGCCGCACCACCGTCAGCAGATAGGTGCGGAAGCCGGACTCGGGCCCGCCGCCCCTGCCGACCAGGTCGAGGATCTTCGTGAACGACTCCGCGACCACGTCCTCGACCTCGGAGCGCCGGACGAGCTGCCTGGCCAGCGCGCGGGCGGCGGCGGCGTGGCGCTCGTAGAGCTGCCCGTAGGCGGCGGCGTTGCCCTCTCTGACCGCCTGGAGAAGCTCTGCGTCGCTTTGCGGGGTTCCGCCACCCATAGTGACCTCACGATTACACGGGGTTGCCTCGCGCATTCATTCCGCACTCCCCGTCGGGACTAAACCGCACCCGCGCCTTTACCTTCGAGAGGTTTCGAGGGCGCCGCGACGGGCCCTCCGGCCGGAGCCATAAGCTTGGGCGCATGACGGATCGCGACAACCTGCTGGCCGAGATCAAGAGCAAGGCCGTCGTCCACGGCAAGGTCATCCTCTCCTCCGGCATGGAGGCAGACTTCTACCTCGACCTGCGCCGCATCACCCTCGACGGCGTGGCCGCGCCGCTCGTCGGCCGGGTGATGCTCGACCTGACGGCCGACCTGGAGTTCGACGCGGTGGGCGGGCTCACGCTGGGGGCCGACCCGGTCGCGGGCGCGATGTTGCACGCGGCGGCGGCGCGCGGGCGCACGCTCGACGCGTTCGTGGTGCGCAAGGCGCAGAAGCAGCACGGCATGCAGCGCCGGATCGAGGGGCCCGAGGTGAAGGGGCGGCGGGTGCTGGCCGTCGAGGACACCTCCACGACGGGATCCTCGCCGCTGACGGCCGTGGAGGCGTTGCGCGAGGCGGGGGCCGAGGTGGTGGCCGTCGCCACGATCGTCGACCGGGGCGCGCGCGAGCGCATCACCGGCGAGGGACTGGAGTACCGCTCGGTCTTCACCCTCGGCGACCTCGGGCTCTGAAGGGCCTCGACCGCAGGCTCAGCCGCCGGACGACTTGACGGTGAACGCCTCCCGGGCGCCGGCCTTCCCCTGCTCGCGCGGCTTGCCGTTCTCGGTGACGCGGACGGTGCCCGCGTCGCTGAGCACGACGTCGAGCTCCGGCTCGTAGTAGCTGACCTCCTCGCCCCTGCTCATCTCGCGATACTGCAGCACGTCGCCGCCCGGCACGCGTACGGTGACGATGGGGCAGGCGTCGGCCAGGCACTCGATGTGCACGGTCGGCACCCGCGCGGTGGTCTCCGCGGCGGGGCCGGGCGTGACGGCCGACGCGCGCTCGCGTTCGGGCGGCGTCGCGCCGAACGAGCCGAACAGCGCGCGTCCGCCGATGACCAGCAGCGTCACCACGGCGCCCGCGGCGAGGACGGCGAGCGCCATACGGGCGACGCCCATCGGATCTGACCTGTGGCGTCCCACAGGGGGCAGCGTACCCCGGGTAACCCCCGGTGCACGGGTCAGTGGACGCGGTGGTGTTTGCCGTTGGGCTCGGGAAGGCTCTTGTGCTCCCTGCGCTTCTTGATCACCTCGACGATGATCGGGATCAGCGAGATGAACACGATGACGAAGACGCCCGGCAGGATGTACTTGTCGATCTGCTTGGGGTCGACCTTGCTGCCGAGGAAGTGGCCGAGCAGGAGCAGGCCCTCGACCCAGACGACGCCGCCGACGACGTTCCACAGGAAGAAACGCTTGGCCGGCATCTCCAGCACGCCCGCGACCGGATTCATGAACGTGCGCACGATCGGCACGAACCTGGCCAGAATCACCGCCCTGGCCGGACCGAACTTCTGGAAGAACTCCTCGGCCCTGACGACGTGCTCCCGCTTGAACAAGCGCGAATCAGGTTTCTCGAAGAGCCTGCGGCCGAACCTGGCCCCCAGGAAATGCCCGAGTTGGGCGCCCGCAATGGCGCACAGGGGCGTGCCGATCAAGAGGACGGGAAAGGAGAGCGGCTCGATGCCCATTCCCTGCGCCACCGAGGCCGAGCTGAAAATCCCCGCGGCCACCAGCAGCGAGTCGCCGGGGAGGAAGAACCCGAGCAGCAAGCCCGTTTCGGCGAAGATGATGGCGAGAACGCCGATCGTCGCGAAAGCCCCCAACACGGTCAGCCACCACGTCGGGTCGAGGAGATTCCAGAGCCAGTCCACGCCGAGAGCCTACCTGTAGAGGCGACAAACGCGTTGTGTCTACCACACGGGGTAGTGAGTCGGGATACTGGGCCTGCGCGAAGCCGTTACTTCTCAGGGAGATGAATCATGCCTATTGCGACTCCAGAGGTCTACGCTGAGATGCTCGACCGGGCGAAGGCCGGCGGATTCGCCTACCCGGCGATCAACGTGACCTCATCGCAGACGCTGAACGCCGCTCTGCGGGGCTTCGCCGAGGCCGAGAGCGACGGCATCGTCCAGGTCTCCACGGGCGGCGCCGAGTTCCTGTCCGGCGCGACCGTCAAGGACATGGTCACGGGGGCCACGGCGCTGGCCGAGTACGCGCGGGTGGTGGCCGCCAAGTATCCCGTGACGGTGGCGCTGCACACCGACCACTGCCCGAAGGACAAGCTCGACGGCTTCATGAGGCCGCTGCTCGACATCTCCCTGGAACGGGTCGCCAAGGGCCTCGACCCGCTCTTCCAGTCCCACATGTGGGACGGCTCCGCCGTGCCGCTGGAGGAGAACCTGGAGATCGCCAAGGAGCTCCTGGAGAAGTGCGCCAGGGCGCGGATCATCCTGGAGATGGAGATCGGCGTCGTCGGCGGTGAGGAGGACGGCGTCGTCGGCGAGATCAACGAGAAGCTCTACACGACCCCCGAGGACGCCCTGGCCACGGCCGAGGCCGTCGGGATCGGCGAGAAGGGCCGCTACCTGCTGGCCGCCACGTTCGGCAACGTCCACGGCGTCTACAAGCCCGGCCACGTCAAGCTGCGTCCGAGCGTGCTGAAGGAAATCCAGGAGGCGGTCGCGGCCAAGTACGGCAAGGACAAGCCCTTCGACCTGGTCTTCCACGGCGGCTCCGGCTCGTCGCTGGAGGAGATCCACGAGGCGATCTCGTACGGCGTCGTCAAGATGAACATCGACACCGACACCCAGTACGCCTTCACCAGGCCGATCGCGGACCACATGTTCCGCAACTACGACGGCGTGCTCAAGGTGGACGGCGACGTGGGCAACAAGAAGACGTACGACCCCCGTTCCTACGGCAAGAGCGCCGAGGCCGGCATGGCCAAGCGCGTCGTGGAGGCGTGCGAGAACCTCAAGAGCGCTGGGACGAAGATCTCCTAGCCAGTTTCATGGCCCGGCGGGTATGACTTGTCCTATGGATAACCTTCTCGCCGGGCCGCCCCCGACTCAACTGCCGGATCTGCCCGAGGCCAGGGAGGCGCTCGACTCCGGAGCCAAGGCCGCGGACGTGGCCGCCCGTTTCCCCGCCTACCCGGCGGCCTGGGCAACGCTCGCGGAAGAGTACTTCGCGCAGGGGCACGCCGTCACTTCCTACGCCTTCGCCCGCACGGGCTACCACCGCGGGCTCGACGCGCTCCGCCGCAGCGGCTGGAAGGGACACGGGCCCATCCCCTGGGAGCACGAGCCCAACCGGGGCTTCCTGCGCTGCCTGTACGCCCTGTCCAGGGCCGCCCAGGCGATCGGCGAGAAGGACGAGGCCGAGCGATGCGTACAGTTCCTCAGGGACAGCACCGAGACGGGCTACGAGGCGCTCGCCAAGGGTTAGCCCTCGTTGTCTTGGGACGAATAGGCACGTTCGGGTAGTCTCTCTACGCAAGAGCCCCTGTCGCGCTTGCGCCAGGGGTTTTCGTTTTGTGCACGGGAGACTGAACCATGCCGGCTGCCGTTCTCGTAGGCGCCCAGTGGGGCGATGAGGGCAAGGGCAAGGCCACCGACCTGCTCGGTGGCGACGTCGACTACGTCGTCCGCTATCAGGGTGGCAACAACGCGGGACACACCGTGGTCATCGGGGACCAGAAATACGCGCTGCACCTTCTACCGACGGGAATCCTGTCGCCCGACGTGGTCCCCGTGATCGGCAACGGCGTGGTCATCGACCCCGGCGTGCTGCTGAGCGAGATCGACGGGCTCGCCGCGCGCGGCATCTCCGCCGAGCGCCTGCTGATCTCCTCGAACGCGCACCTGATCATGCCGCACCACAAGGCCCTCGACAAGGTCACCGAGCGCTACCTCGGCAAGGCCAGGATCGGCACCACGGGCCGCGGCATCGGGCCTGCGTACGGCGACAAGATCGCCCGCATGGGCGTGCGCGTCCAGGACCTGCTCGACCCCGGAATCCTGGCCAAGAAGATCGAGGTCGCCCTGGGCGAGAAGAACCAGGTGCTGACCAAGGTCTACAACCGGCGCGGCATCGAGCCCACGGCCGTCCTGGACGAGTACCTCGCCTACGCCGAGCGCCTCAAGCCGCACATCGCCGACACCTCGCTGGTGCTCTCCAAGGCGCTGGACGAGGGCAAGTTCGTGCTGCTGGAGGGCGGTCAGGGCACGCTGCTGGACATCGACCACGGCACCTACCCGTTCGTCACGTCCTCCTCGCCGACCTCCGGGGGCGCCTGCGCCGGGGCCGGGATCCCGCCGAACCGCCTCACCAAGATCATCGGCATCCTCAAGGCGTACACGACCCGGGTCGGCTCCGGCCCCTTCCCGACCGAGCTCACCGACGAGGTCGGCGAGTGGCTGCGCCAGACCGGCGGGGAGTACGGCGTCACCACGGGCCGCAACCGCCGCTGCGGCTGGTTCGACGCGGTCATCGCCCGCTACGCGACCCGGATCAACGGCATCACCGACTACTTCCTCACCAAGCTGGACGTGCTGTCGGGGCTGGAGCGGATCCCGGTGTGCGTGGCGTACGACGTGGACGGGGTGCGGCACGACGAGATCCCGATGACGCAGACGGACTTCCACCACGCCGTGCCGATCTACGAAGAGCTGCCGGGGTGGCAGGAGGACATCACGAGCGCGAAGGACTTCGACGATCTGCCGCCGAACGCGCAGGCGTACGTGCGGGCGCTGGAGGAGATGAGCGGCGCCCCGATCTCGGCCATCGGCGTGGGCCCCGGCCGCGACCAGACCGTGGTGGTGCGCCCGCTCGTCTGAGAGCAGGCGCCGGGGTCCGGCGAGACCGGACCCCGGCACACCGCGAGGCCAGGTGGTGCCTCGGCCTGCCTGGCCTCATATGGTTGGGGTATGCCTCGTTTCCGCCACATCCTGGACACCATGGCCGCCTACAAGCCGGGCAAGGTCGTAGCGACTCCCGACGGCCGGTCGTTCAAGCTGTCCTCCAACGAATCCCCGTACGACCCGCTGCCGTCCGTGGTCGAGGCGATCGCCGAAGGGGCGCGGCAGATCAACCGCTACCCCGACCCCGGCGCCGTCGGGCTGACGGAGGCCATCGCGGAGCGGTTCGGGGTGCCGGCCGACAACATCGCGCTCGGCGCGGGGTCCGTCACGGTGGCGCAGCAGCTGTTCGAGTCGATCGGGGAGCCCGGGGTCGAGGTCGTCTACGCGTGGCGGTCGTTCGAGGCGTACCCGCTGCTGGCCGACCTCGCCGGAGTGAAGTCGGTCATGGTGCCGCTGGCCGGGGAGGACCACGACCTGGACGCCATGGCGGAGGCGATCAACGAGCGCACGCGCATGGTGTTCGTGTGCAACCCGAACAACCCGACCGGCACCTCGATCCGCCGGAGCGCGCTTGAGGCGTTCCTGGACCGGGTGCCCGAGCACGTGCTGGTGGTGCTGGACGAGGCCTACCGGGAGTACGTGCGCGACGAGGACGTCCCCGACGGCCTGACCCTCTACCGCGACCGGCCGAACGTCTGCGTGCTGCGCACGTTCTCCAAGGCGTACGGGCTGGCGGGCCTGCGGGTCGGCTACCTGGTCGCGCACGAGCCCGTGGCGACGGCGATCCGCAAGACGATCATCCCGTTCGCGGTCAACCACCTCGCCCAGGTCGCGGCCATCGCCTCGCTCAAGGCCGAGGACGAGCTGCTGGAGCGGGTCGAGCACGTGGTCAAGGAGCGTACGAGGGTCCGCGAGGCGCTCATCGCCCAGGGCTGGACGGTGCCGCCCACCGAGGCCAACTTCGTCTGGCTCAGGCTCGGTGGGCGCACCCTCGACTTCGCGGCCGCCTGCGCCGTGGAGGGCGTGGCGGTGCGGCCGTTCGCCGGGGAGGGAGCGCGGGTGTCCATCGGCTCCCCCGAGGCGAACGACGCCTTCCTCACCGCCGCCGCGGCCTTCCGCGGCTGATCAGCGGCTCATCAGCGGCTCATCAGCGGCGGGGCTGCCAGTTGAGGTAGGCGACCGACAGCAGCGTGGAGCCGTACTGCGACTGGACGGCGTGGTCGGCGTAGACCGCCAGCGCGTGCGTGAACAGGGCCGGGTCCCACTGGGCCACCGGCATGTAGCGCGGCGCCTGGAGGTACTGCCCGGCGGCGGCCAGGCCGCCGGTGCCGTCCACTCGCAGGAACGTCGTCGCCACGCCGTTGTCGGTGGTGGCCATGTTCTTGGTGTAGCTGCGGGCGAAGCGGCCCATGTCGGCGTCGGTGAAGGCGAGGCCGAACCGGTGCGCGGCGGCGGCGAACTCGACGTCGATGCCGCCGTGGCTGAGGTCCTCGATCTGCTGCCCGCCCTTGGGCGGCGTGCCGTAGGACGGGGTCCACTCGGAGACGCCGTCCGCCTTGGTGTAGCCGCTGTAGAGCTTGCCGAAGCTGGGCCAGTACGGCCAGTAATAGGCGTCCTTGTCGTTGGTCTTGAGGTCGCGGGCGAACGTGGCGGCGAGCCGGCGGGTGCGGTCGCGGAAGAACGGGTCGCGGGTCGCCGCCGCCAGCTCCGCGTACGTCTGGCCGAGGGCGACGCTCTGGTTGATCGGCTGTTCGACGCCGTCGTAGGGGACGGGCATGCCCTTCGGCCAGATGTAGTAGCCGTCCGCCACCCATTCGGGGTCGTGCGCGGCAGCGGCGTCCCGGCACGCCTTGAGGTATTCGGCGGCCTTGGTCCGGTAGCGGGCGTTGCGCAGGAGGCGCGGGTCCCGGCGGACAATCCGGACGAACGACGCGAGCGGGTAGGTGATCATGCCGGTGTGCACCGAGAAGATCACCGGCGCGGCCGCCAGCTTGAACGTCCCGAGCGCCGGCATCGCCGCCCCCGCCGGCGAGGGACGCAGGTCCTTGGCCGTCACCATGGTCGGCGACGGGTAGGCGTCGAGGATCCGCTTCACCGCGTAGTCGGGGCTGGCGGGGTCCATCGTCAGGTCGGTGAAGGTGGACACCTTGCTCTTGACGGGGTTGTTCACCTCCAGCGTGAACCGCCCGTCCGAGGTGCCCGCCCGTACGGTCGCCACCGCGTCGTTGACGTTGACGAGCGCGCTGCGCACCTCCAGGAGCGGCTGCCCCGACGCGTCGAGCAGGCTCACGCCGCCCGCGCTGTAGACGAGGCTGCGCCAGGCGGGCAGCGACAGGCCGCGGTAGTCGGTGACGCCGCGCTCGGAGTCGCGGTTGCCCAGCACGAGGTCGGCGTTGTGGATGAGCCGGTCCAGGTAGGTGGTGTCGTGGTAGGCCTCGTACATCCTGATGTAGGCGGCCATCACGTAGGAGGCGCCCCAGCCGAGACCGCCCGCCTCGTTGGTGTCGGTGGGCTGGCCGGCGTTGCCGCTCTCGTGGAACACCTTGTCGAACAGGTCGAACGTCTCGCGCGTGGTGTAGTCGTAGCCTGCCGCGGCGCGGGCCGTGCCGGGCAGTGCTGCCAGGGCGCCGAGGGAGAGCGCGCCCACGCCGAATTGGCGGCGAGTAAGCATGGATGACCCTTTCACAACGGGCGGCGTCAGCTCTTGACCGCGCCGCGCATGCCTTCGAGGACGTGTCGTTGCATGATCATGAAGAAGACGACCACGGGCAGGATCGAGATGATCGTGCCGGCCGCCAGGCTGCGGATGTCGGTGCCGGTGATTCCGGCCAGGTAGGCGATCCCCAGCGAGATGGGATACAGGGAGGAGTCCTTCAGCACGACCATCGGCCAGATGAAGCTGTTCCAGACCGAGATGAAGCCGAAGACGCCGAGGATCGCCAGGGTGGGGCGGGCGGCCGGCAGCATGACGTGCCAGAAGATGCGCAGTTCGTGGCAGCCGTCGGTCCTGGCGGCGTCCACCACCTCGCGTGGCACCCCGGCGAAGGTCTGCCGGAGCAGGAAGATCCCGAACGCCGACAGCAGGCCGGGCAGGATCACGCCCAGGTAGCCGTCGGCCATCCCGATCTGGGAGACCACCAGGAACCTCGGCAGCAGCATCACCTCGCCGGGCAGGAACATGGTGGCGAGGATCGCGAAGAAGATCAGGCTCCGGCCGCGGAAGACCATCTGCGCCAGCGGGTACGCGCACAGAGCCGACACCAGGATGTAGAGCGGCACCATCACGGCCACCAGGAACGCGGAGTTGAGCAGGTAGCGCGGGAACGGGATGGCCGTCCACGCCTCCTTGGCCCAGGTGAGCACCGGGGGCCGGGGGATGATGTCCGGCGGGAAGGAGAAGACGGCCTGGCCGGCCGGTTTCAGCGCCGCCGACAGCAGGATGAGAAAGGGGCCGACGAACGCCAGGGCGATCGCGGAGAGCAGCACGTACATGCCCGCGCGGCGTATCCACCAGTTCACCGGGTTTCCCTCCTTCCGCTGGTGAGCCGATAGTTGAGCAGGGCCATCACGATCAGCAGGACCCACAGGACGAGGCCGACGGCGCTGGCGTAGCCCATGTCGTACTTCTCGAACGCCTCGGCCCAGATGTAGTAGCCGAGCATCAGGGTGGCGTCCTGCGGGCCGCCCTTGGTCATCACGAAGACGGTCGTGAACGCCTGCATCGCGTCGAGCATGGCCATCGTGACGGTGACCGCGATGTAGGGGACCATCAGCGGGACGGTGATGCGCCGCATCCGGTGCCAGCCGTTGGCGCCGTCTATCTTGGCGGCCTCGTAGAGCTCCGACGGGATCGTCTGGAGGCCCGCGAGGTAGACCATCATGTAGACGCCCATGTTCTTCCAGCCCTCGACCAGGATCAGCGCGGGCAGCGCCCAGACGGGGTCGAGGAGGTACTGGATGGGCTCGTCCAGGATGCCCAGGCCGGTGAGCAGCCAGTTGACCACGCCCTGCTGGTGGAAGACGTAGTTCCAGGCCACCGCGACCGCGACCATCGAGGTCACGACCGGCAGGTAGTAGAGCATCCGGAACGTCCTGATGCCGGGCAGCTTCTGGTTGACCAGCACGGCCAGCGGCAGCGGGAGCACGACGAGCAGCGGGAACAGGCCCACGAGGAACACCAGCGAGTTGCGCAGGGCGGTCCAGAACCTGGCGTCCCCGAGGATCTTGACGAAGTTGTCCAGCCCGGTGAAGACGGGCGGGCTGACGCCGTCGTAGTCGGTGAAGGAGAGCTGGACGGCGGTGACGGCCGGCCAGGCGAAGAACACCCCGAACAGCACCAGGGCCGGTAAGGGGAAGAGGTACGGCGTGTACCAGCGCTGCCCTGGGATCCGGCTGGCGGCCACCGGCCTCACATCCTTCGGTCTTTAATAGTGACGCCCAAAGCCTCGATAAGAGTTGGCCAGAATTTGGACGCAGACTATAGATGGCCGATCTCGACCGTCAAGAGCCGATCTGAGCAGGGACCCTTGACGACTCGGGCGCCGGAGTGTCATTGTGCCGAAAGAATTATTAAGGACGGCCATAATTCTCAGGAGGTCCCCCGATGTCGAGGAGAACAGCGTTGGGGGCAGGCGCGCTCGCGCTGGCTCTCATGTCGTCCGGCTGCGTGGCCGGAACGTCGGGCAGCACGTCGGGGGGACAGGCGGACGACCAGCCGTTCGAGGGGGAGGTCGAGTTCTGGACGATCAACCTGAAGAAGAACTTCGGCTCCTACATCGACGGGCTGATCGCCCAGTACCAGAAGGAGCACCCCAAGGTCTCCGTCAAGTGGGTCGACGTGCCCGGGCAGGACATCGCGACCAAGCTGCTCGCGGCGGTCGCCAGCGGCGACGTCCCCGACGCGGTCAACATCGCCTCCTCCGACCTCGGCCGGTTCACCCCGTCGCTGGCCCCTCTCGACGAGCTGCTCAAGCCCGCCGACCTCGCCGACTTCCAGCCGAACCTGGTCGACTCGCTGCGCGTGGCGGGCAAGCTGTACGCCGTGCCCTGGTACAACGGCGGCACTCCCGTGGGCATCTACCGCAAGTCCGTCGTCGGCAAGGCGGGCTTCGACGAGAAGGCCCCGCCCAAGTCCTACGCCGAGGCCCTCGCCCTGGCCGACAAGGTCTACGCCGAGACCAAGGTCTACGGCAGCAACGACATCCCCGGCGTCAACGCCGCCTCGGTGCTGCGCTACTACGGCATCGAGCTGCTGAGCGCCGACAAGAAGAAGGCGACGTTCAACACGCCCGAGGTCGCCAAGCTGCTGGACACGTTCAAGGCGAGCTACGACAAGCACGGCATCGCGCCGGGATCGATCTCCAAGGACGTCCGGAACTACCCGCAGACCCTGGAGAACGGCCAGATCGCGATGGCGGCGAGCGCGTCGGCGGCGACGCTGGTCAACGTCGAGAAGAACGCCCCCGACGTCTACAAGGACCTGCTCGTCACCGAGCCCGTCCAGACCGGGACCGGCGGATACCTGCTGCTCGCCCAGCAGACCGTGGCCATCCCCAAGGCGTCCAAGCACCAGCGGGCGGCGGCCGAGTTCGTCAAGTTCTTCACCAACGGCGCCAACCAGCTCGCGTTCTGCAAGCTGGTGCCGATCTACCCCTCGACGATCTCCTCCACCAAGGACGCCTTCTTCTCGGACATCACCGGCGACTCCCCGATGGACGTCGCCCGCCGGGTGATCGTCAAGGGCCTGCCGAAGCTGGAGTACGTCCCGCTGGGCACGGCCAAGGACGCCGAGCTCGGAGAGTCGCTGTCCGAGGAGATCAGGGCCTTCCTCCAGGGATCCAAGAGCGCCAAGGAGGCGCTCGACGCCGCAGAGAAGCAATGGAATGACGCACTTGCCTAAGCTCAGAGTCGGGATCGTCGGCGCCGGGATCATGGGCCGCGGCCACGCCGAAGTCCTGTCCGCCCACCCGGACGCCGAGGTCACCGCCGTCGCGCGCCGTCCTCTCGACGCCGCCCCGCGGGCGGCCGTCTATCCGGGCTACCGGGAACTGATCGACTCCGGCGCCGTCGACGCCGTGTCGATCACCACCCCCGACCACCTGCACGCGGACGTGATGGTGGCGGCCGCGGAGGCAGGGCTGCACATCCTGGTCGAGAAGCCGTTCACGACCACGGTCGAGGACGCCGACCGCTCCGTGGCCGCGATCCGGCAGGCGGGCGTCACCGCGATGTGCCTGTTCAACCATCGCTGGGTGCCCGCGTACGCGCAGGCCAAGCAGCAGATGGAGCTGATCGGCGAGCCGGTCGTGGGCTACGCCCGCAAGGACGACACGATCCACGTGCCCACCGAGATGATCGGCTGGGCCGATCGGACGACCTGCGCCTGGTTCCTGTCGAGCCACGACATCGACCTGGTCACCTGGCTCTACGACGACCACGTGGTGGAGGTGTTCGCCACCGCCCGCCACGGCAAGCTGCGCGGGATGGGCATCGACACCCCCGACGCGATGCAGATCCAGGCCCGCTTCAGCCGGGGCGCCGTGGCCACGTTCGAGTCGGCCTGGATCTACCCGAACACCTTCCCGACCATGGTCGACAGCTACGTCACCGTGGCCGGCGAGTCGGGTGTCATCCAGCTCGACCGGCAGAAGGAGAACATCCAGCTCGCCACCGAGAAGTCCTACTCCTACCCGCGCAACATGCTCCAGCGGGTCGTGCACGGCATCCCGGCGGGCGCCTACCGCGACGCGATCCACCACTTCGTGGACTGCGCCCGTACCGGCGCCGAGCCGCTGGTCAGCGTGGAGAGCTCGCGCCACGTGACCGCCGTGCTCGCCGCCGCGCACGAGTCCGCCCGCACGGGGCGGCCGGTGACATGTTCGTAGAGAAACCGCCGCACGTGCATCCGACGCGCATGCGGCACATCACCGACGAGGCCCTGCTGGAAACGCTCGGGGCGGGCGGCGTCGCCGAGGCCAGGGCCTGGCGCCGGCGGCGGCCGGTCCCGGCGGCCCTCGGCGCGGAGGGCGCGGACGCCCTGCTCGGGATCGAGGTCGACTTCCTGGACAAGGGCCACGGCCGCTCATTGCTGTACGGCTTCCACTACCTGCGCTGGATGTCCCCGCTGATCACGGCCTACGCCGGGACCGGGGACCCCCGCTACGCCGCCGAGTGGGACCGCCTGTTCCGCCAGTGGTACGACGACCGCGACCGGGTCGAGGGCGACTGGCCGGGGCTCGACGTGGTCTGGTACTCGCTCGGCGTCCGCGCCCGCGCCATGTACGTCACCGAGGCGCTGGCCGTCTTCGCGGACGAGCCCGCGCTGAGCGACGGGTGCTGGCTGCGGATGATGAAGACGGTCGTCGGCGGCGCCAGGTGGTCGGCCGAGGAGCACGACGAGTTCCGCCACGGCAACTGGCAGTTCGTCAACGCGTGCGAGCTGCTGCACACGGCCAGGGTGTTCGCGGACCTGCCCGAGGCGGGGCAGTGGGCCGAGGCCGCCATGGCCCGCATCCTGGAGCACCTCGAACAGGACGTGCGCGCCGACGGCGGCCACCACGAGCGCTCGCCCAGCTACCACCTCATGTGCCTGGACAACCTCGAACGGGCCGTGGCCGTCGAGCCCGCTCTCGCGCGGCACCCGCGCCGCCAGGCCATGTACCACTGGCTGAGCGTCCTGATGACGTCCGGCGGCTGGGTGCCCCATCTGCAGGACAGCGGCCTGATCTGGCCGGAGGGCGTCGGGCCGGCCGAGGGCTCGCACAACCTGGAGGCCAGCGGCTACGCCACCTTCCGCCACGGCGACTTCCACGCCGTCGTCAACTACGGCCCTTACGTCGGGCACGAGCTCGAACCGCACAGCCACCACGCGGCGCTCGACTTCGTGCTGTCGGGCTGGGGTGTGCCGCTGGCCTGGGAAGGGGGCGGCCCGCCGTCCTACGACGACCCCGGCTACTACGACTGGTACCAGGCGACCAGGGCGCACAACACGCTGCTCGTCCCGGGCGAGGGCTACGTCGAGGACCGCCGCGCCGCCTGTGACCTGTTCTCCGTCTCCGCGCGGGCCGACGTCTTCGCGGGGCACCACCACGGCTACAGCGCGCGGCACGACCGGGAGATCGTCTTCGTCAAGGGCGACAACCCGTACTGGATCGTCACCGACCGGATCGACGCGGAGGCGATCTGGCAGATCCACGGCCTGTCGCCGTGGGTCGAGCGCGACGGCGGGTTCGCGGGCACTCGTGGCCCGGGAATCCTGGTGGTGCCGCTGGAACCGCCCGACGAGGTCCTGTACGGGACGGGCCCGGCCAGGATCCCGGACCCCGCCACCAGGACCGCCGAGTACGGCGAGATCCACTCGCTCGGCCTGCGGCGCGCCGACGGCAGGTTCACCGTCGGCGTCTTCCCCTACCGCGACGAACTTCCCGCAGTGCCTGAAGATTGGCCCCGAAGATTGGACGGTACATGCTGATCGACGCTGACGCGATGCTCGGCCGCTATCCCCGCAGGGACGTGGGCACGGGCTCGATCACGGAGGCGCTGGACAGGATGGACCGCTTCGGCATCGCGGAGGCCGTGGTCAGCCACACCCTGTCGTGGCTGCACGACCCCGCGACGGGCAACAGGGAGCTGCTCGGCCTGGTCGCCGGCCGGCCCAGGCTGCGTCCCTGCTGGGTGATGCTGCCCGGCACCTGCGGCGAGACCGGCACTCCGGACGAGTTCGTGACCGGGGCGCTGGAGGGCGGGGTGTGCGCCGTCCGCGCCTACCCCGCCGACCACGGCTACGACCTCGCCGGCCGCGACTGCGCGGCCATGCTCGCCGCCGTCGCCGAGGCCGGGCTGCCGCTGCTCGTGGACGCGGCCCAGACCGGCTGGGCCGCCGTGGAGTCCGTCGCCGCCGCGCACCCGAAGCTGCGGGTCGTGGTCGGCGCGATCGGCTACCGCCAGCTCAGGCAGGCGGCCGGGGTGCTCTCCCGCACCGGCAACGTCTACCTGGGGCTGGCCAACCTGTCCTCGCACTGCGGGCTCGAATGGCTCGTCGAGCGGTACGGCGAGCGCCGTCTCGTCTTCGGCACGGGCGCGCCGCTCCGGGACCCCGCCGAGGCGGTCACCCGGCTGCTGTGGGCGGAGCTCGACGACGCGGCCGTGGCCGCCATCGGCGCCGGCACCCTGCTGGAACTGCTGCCCGTGGGGGCGGTGTGAACGCGATCACCTCGGCGCTGTGGCAGCGCCGCCCGCAGACCAGCGTCCGGATCGTCGACGCGCACGCGCACGCCGGCCCCTACAGCCTGTTCTTCATCCCCGAGGCGTCTCCTGACGCGATGGTCAGGGTGATGGACAGGTGCGGCGTGGCGCACGCCGTCATCTCCAGCCACCTGGCGATCCAGCTCGACGCGGCGGCGGGGAACGCCGCGACCGCCGAGGCGGTGGAGCGCGCGCCGGACCGCTTCACCGGATACCTGACGATCAACCCCTGGCAGGACCCCGACGGCGAGCTGGCCAGGTGGAGCGCGGATCCGCGCTTCGGCGGCATCAAGCTCCACCCCGACCTGCACGACTACCCGCTCACCGGCAGGCGCTACGCCGGCGTGTGGGAGTTCGCGCAGCGAACCGGCTGCCCGGTGCTCACCCACACCTACGACGGCTCCCCCTACAACGACCTGGCCGCGGTGGATGCCGTCGCGTCGGAGCACCCCGACGTGGTGATCATCGCGGGGCACGCGGGGGCGACCCCGCTGGGCATCGAACGGGCCATCGAGGTGGCGCACCGGCGCCCAGGGGTCATCCTGGAGGTGTGCGGGTCCTTCAACACCGGGCCCGACATCGCCAGGATGGTGCGGGAGCTCGGTGCCGGCCGGGTCGTCTACGGGTCCGACTTCCCCTTCATCGATCTTCGGATCTCGTTGGGGAGGGTAATCTTCAGTGGCCTCGCAGAGGGGGACCAGGCCGCGGTGCTCGGTGCGACGATGACCCGCTTGCTGCAGTGGAGATCCGGACTGGGGTGATCAAGATCATGGACCGGCTGCGTTCGGAGTCGCGGCCCAGGGTGACGATCGGAGTCGTGGGACCGCACGATCTCGTCGAACAGATCATGATGATCGGCGCCGGCCTGCCGGCCGCGGCCGACTGGCGGCTGCTCGGCGCGCCTCATGCCGAGGAGCACGAGACCTACGACAAGTTCTCGCGGATCGCCGACAGCATCGACGTGGTGCTGTTCACCGGGCCCCTCCAGCACGATCTGGCCAGGCAGGCGGGCGAGCTGACCGTCCCCGCCACGTTCGTGCCCATGAGCGGGGCCAGCCTGTACGCCAGCCTGCTGCGCGGGGTGCTCACCCACGGGATCGACCCGGCCAGGGTGAGCATCGACTCGCTGCCCGCCGCCGACGTGGACGAGGCGTACGGCGAGATCGGCGTGAGCACGGCCGGCGTGCACCTCTCCGAGTACGACCGGCCGGAGTCGGCGCGCGGCTTCAGCGCCTTCCACGAGGAGCTCTACCGCCAGGGCGAGACCACCGCGGCGCTCACCACGATAAGGAGCGTCGCCAACAAGCTGAGCGCCGCCGGCGTGCCCGTGCTGCGCCTGCTGCCGACCTCCCACACGTTGCGCCTCGCGCTCAACACCGCCGCCCTGCTCGGCACCGGCAGCAGGCTGGAGGACGCGCAGATCGCCATCGTGGTCGTCGAGCTCGCCGCCTCCGCCAAGCCCAGCTACTCCGGGCCGGGCAACTACTGGCAGCAGGAGCTGAAGCTGTCGCTGCACCGCTCGCTGCTCGCCGACGCGCGGCTGATGGGCGCCACCGTGGCGCCCCGCGACGAGAACGGCTACGTCGTCACCGCCACCGTGGGCGCGCTCGGCCAGGCCACGGAGGGGTTCAGGATGGCGCCGTTCATGGACCGGATCCGCTCCGACGTGGGGGTCGACGTCGAGGTCGGCGTCGGGCTCGGCAGCACGGCCCGCGACGCCGACGCCAACGCGATGGCGGCCGTCGAGAAGGCCCGCAACGCGGGGGCGACCGCCGCGTACCTGGTCGGGGGCGACGGCACCGTGCTGTCGCTGCCGGTACGCCGGCGCAAGCGGCAGGACACCGAGCCGATCGTCGCCACCAAGGCGGCCAAGCTGCTCGAACGCCTGGTGGAGGGCCTGCACGACGGCGACTCGATGGTGGTCGACGCCGAGATCGTCGCGGAGGTGCTGTCGATCTCCCCGCGCAGCGCCCGCCGGGTGCTGCAGAGCCTCGCGGAGGAGGGCCTGGCCTGGCCCATGCCTCCGGTCAAGGGCACCCAGGCGGGCCGGCCCCGCCAGCCGTACCGGCTCGTGCGGAGTTAGGCGTCGCCGAGGCGTACGCGCGGGCCGTACCTGTCCAGCAGCAGGGCGTTGTGCGCGTCGCCGCCCGGGGTGTTGGCCGACCTGAAGACGGGCGGCGGCTCGCCGGCCGCGAGGAAGCGGCCGACGACCTCGGCGACCAGGAGCTGCGCGACCAGCACGCCGGTGAGGGTCGAGACGCCGCAGGCGCTGCCGCCGCCCGGCAGCGGCAGCGTGGCGTCGCCGTACGGCGCCCCGTTGTCGATGACCACCTGGGCCAGGTCGGCCAGCCGCTCCTCGACGGCCACCTCGGCGGTATGCGCGCGAGAGGTGATGGCGATCACCGGGTGCCCGTTCCGGACCGCGAGCCGGGCCATCTCGACGATCGCCGCGTTGCCGCCGGAGTTCGAGATGATCAGGAAGACGTCGTCGGGCCGGATGTCGGCCAGCTCCCAGACGCGTGCGGCGAGGCCGGGCGCACGCTCGATCTTCGGGTCGAGGAGGTCGCGCGGCGAGGCGTCGCCGTAGTAGGCGAGGTCGCGGATGCCGAGCTGGTTGACCGGCACCAGGCCGCCCGCCCGGCCGGTGAGCTCCAGCGCGACGGACCTCGAATGGCCGGTGCCGAACGCCTGGAGCACCCCGCCCGCGCGCAACGAGGCGTAGACCAGCGCGCCTGCTTGTTCGATCGCGTCGCGTTCGGCGGTGAGCAGCCGGTCCACGGCCGATCCGGCAATCAGCGCGTACGAGCTCTGGTCCATCACAGATCCTCCAGCAGGTTTCGTGCGGTCTCGGCGATGAGTTCGGCGCTGCCCGGGGCCACCTGGCTGGCCAGGACCTCGTACTCGGCGCGCCGGTAGGCGGCGGCCGTCGGCAGGTATCCGGGGTAGCCGTTGACGTAGCCCAGGACCACGGTCGGCTCACCGGGCCGGTCGGCGACGCGCTCGGCGACGGCGAGGAACGGCTCGCCGGGCAGTCCGGCGAGGGAGAGCCCGCCGAGGCGGGCGACGTTCACGTCCACGCCGGTCCGGACGGGCGGTGCGGTGCGCGCCCGCAGCCCTTCGAGCCTGCTGCGGGCCAGGCGGGTGGCGACCGGGTCACCCGACGCCGCGGCCTGCTCGTACCCGGCGAGGAGGGCCGCCTCGTCGGCCGTCGTGGCGGCGGGTTCGAGGGTCAGCCGTCGCGTGGCCCAGGAGATGCCGGTGGGTCCGGCCCGCCAGAGCGGGGTCCCCGGACCCGCCAGCAGCTCGGCGCAGCGGTCCGCGACGAGCCCGCCCAGGCGTCGCAGCTCCGCCGCGTCCTGGCCGTGCCGGGTGTGGCGGGTGCTGATGTCGCCGGCCGCGCCGGTGGCGACCGCCACCCAGACGTCCTCGCCGAGCCGCCGCCGCAGGCTCGCGCGTACGGCTCCGACCAGGTCGGCGCTGACCAGGCGGTTGGCCGCGGGCAGCACGGTGGGGTGCACGGGGAGCACCGCCAGCACCCCGGCGAGCCCGCCGTCGCGCACGGCGATCAGATCGAGCGGCACCACCGCCGGCGCCCCCGGCCTGCTCCGGTCGGCGCCGACCCCGTGCAGCTCGCCGCGGTACGCCACGCCTTCGCACGGCCGCTCCGCGTCGATCGCCCGCCGCACGGCCGTGCGGACCGCCTCGGTGAGCCGGCCGAGCCACGCCTCGGGCGTCGGCCCGCCGCCCGGTACGCAGCCGGTCTCGGGCCCCGCGTGGGTGTGGCTCGCCGCCAGCCACAGCTCGCACCCGGCCGCCTGCCTGGCCCGCGCGGCGAGGTCCTCGTTGACGCAGATGACGTCGGCGATCGCCAGCGCGAACCGTCTCCCGCCGTCCGACCAGGTCACCGCGCTGACCGACAGCGGGTCCGCCAGGCCCGTGGACGGCCCCGGCCGGTCGATGTAACCGCCCATCGGCGTGCCGTCCGGCACGGGCAGCTCGGCGGTGCCGTGTCCCACTCTCATCGTTCCGCCGTTCTGATCATCGTCTCGTAGCGGCTCGGCCCCGTGGAGGCGGCCAGCAGGGCGGCGCCCGCGAGGCTGTCGCCCGCGGGAGGCCGCAGGGTCGCTTGAGGGAGCAGCCGGGCCAGCTCCGCCTCGAAGCCGGCGCGGAGCCCGGGGTCGCGCAGCAGGCGGCCGGTCCACGCGACGGGCACCGCCGCCTCCTTCGCGAGGCAGCGGGCCGCCGCCGCCACCGTGCCGGCCAGCTCGCGGGCCGCCTCCTCGGCGATGGCGCGGGCCGTGGGATCTGGGCGGCTCCTGTCTCCCGCCGGCTCCAGGACGCGGCCCGAGTCTCCTGCCAGCTCCAGGACGTGGACGGCGAAGCGCGCGATCCGCGCCACCGCGTCGGGGGCGAGGTAGAGGCGCTCGGGCAGGCCGGCCAGGTCGCCGAACACGGCCTGGGCGCGCTCGGTGAGCGGGCCGGGCTCCGCGCGCCCGTCGAAGCCCCGGAAGGCGGCGTCGAGGCCGCGGCGGCCGATCCAGAAGCCGCTGCCCGCGTCGCCGTAGAGGTAGCCCCAGCCGTCCACCTGCCGGATGCCGTCACCCACGCCCAGGGCGATCGCTCCGGTGCCCGCGGCCAGCACCACGCCGTCGCCGCCCGCGAACGCTCCCGCGTGCGAGGTGACCACGTCGGTCGTGATCAGCACGCGGCGGGCCATGGAGAGCAGCCGGGCGGCCAGCTTGCCGGGGTCGTCCAGGATGGTGGTCAGCCCGAGGCAGACGGTGCCGAGCGGCCCCCATCCCGTCCCGATCCGCTCCAGCACGGCCTCGGCCGGGGAGCCCTCCGCGTACGACAGGCCGGGCAGCTCGCGGATCTCCCGGATCCGCCCCGACTCGGCCAGCCCGATCCGCAGGCCCGTCTGCCCGCCGTCGATCGCCAGGTCCATGCGCGTTCCTCCTGGTCACGATCCGGGCCGGAGCCCGGCCCTGCGGTATTCCGTGGGGGAGCAGCCGACGTGCCGCCGGAACGCGCTGCGCAGGGCCTTCGCGGTCGGGTAGCCGGTGTGCGCGGCGACCACGTCCACCGGCAGCGCCGAGGTGGACAGCAACCGGCGGGCGTGCCGCATCCGCAGCCCGGTCAGGTGCCGCAGGAACGTCGTCCGCCGCTCCTCCGCGAACAGGTGCGAGATGTAGTACGGGCTCGCGCTCACGGCCTCCGCCACGGTCGCCAGACGCAGCCCGGGATCGGTGTAGTGCTCCGCCAGGTACGCCTCGGCCAGCGCGAGCACGTCGCGGCGCGGCGCGGCCGGCATGAGCCGCCCCAGCGTCTCCCGCAGCCAGATGTGCAGGTAGGAGCGTTCGTGGATGTCCCCGACCATGATGATGTCCTCGATCGGCAGCCGGGCGCAGGCCTCCACCCAGTCCGTCGACCCGTCGGCCAGCCTGCTCCGGTTGGCCACGTCCACCACGAACAGCAGCTGGCCGATGAGCCAGTTGCGCAGCGTGCGCGGGTCGACCCCGGGCTCCCGGGCGCACCTGTCGACCCATCCCGCCAGGAGCCCCGCCGCGCCGTTGCGGTCACCGGCGCGGACCCGCCTGGTCAGCTCCTGCTCGATGCGCACCGGAGGCGCCGGCGCGACGCTCTCGTGCGCGGGTGGCGCGATCACCCGATCGCCGCCGAGCACGAGCTTGTAGTCGTTGACCCGCCTGGCGTCCCGCTCCGCCGCGAGGTGTTCGAGGCTGGGCGCGCCCAGGCTGACCGTGGCCGTCCACGCCGTCTCGCGGACGATCCTGGCCCGCAGCTCCTCGGCCAGCTCCTCCGCGTCGGACATCAGCGCGCCCGGGTCGGCGCCCGACAACACGATCAGCCACTCCTCCGGGGGCCGGGGGTGGCAGGTCGCGTCGCGGCGGGCGCTCGCGGCGGCGCGCACCGCGTGGTCGGCGCGCTGGAGCTGGCGCAGCGCCCATGGCCGGCCACGGGTCTTCTCGGAAACCATGAAGTCGTCGATGTCCACCAGGGCAGCCACGGCGTAGGTCATGCCTCTACTTTAGGCGGACCGAAATTTGACCGTATTCACCAGCGTCCCGATTCCCTCCACCGTGGCCCGCATGGTGTCGCCGTCCTTGAGCGGGGCGATCCCGGCGATGGTGCCGGTCGCGACGATGTCCCCGGGCATCAGCGTCATCCCGTCGGACAGGTCGGCGATGAGCCTGGGCAGCCCGAAGACCATCTGCCGGGTGTTGGCCCGCTGCCTGACCTCGCCGTCCACCTCCAAGGTCAGCTCCAGCTCCTGCGGGTCGGGCACCTCGTCCACCGTCGCCAGGTACGGGCCCGCGGGCGCGAAGGTGTCGAACCCCTTCGACTGGTCCCACGGCACGTTGCGGGCGATGTTGGCCAGCTGGAGGTCGCGGGCCGTCATGTCGTTGATCACGGTGTATCCGGCGACCGCCTCGCGCCACCGCTCGGCCGGCAGGTCCCTGGTCACCTTGCCGATGACCACGGCCAGCTCCACCTCGTGCTCCAGGTGGCGGGTGCGGGCGGGCGCGATGACCGGGTGGCCATGGCCCACGAGCGCGGACGGCGGCTTGAAGAACAGCACCGGCTCCGGCGGCACCTCCAGGCCGCTCTCGTCCGCGTGCTCCTGGTAGTTCAGCGCGAGGCAGCAGATCTTCGTGCAGGTGGCGACGGGCGGCTCGAAGATCACCGCGCTCTCGTCCAAGGTGGGGCCGTCGTGGCCGGCCACCAGCTCGGTCAGGCGGTCAAGCCCGTACGAGTCCAGGGCCGCCACCGGGTCGGACCCGAGGTCGGCCAGGCTCACGAGCTCGCCGGGCGCCCGCCGGGCCACCAGCTCGACGGGACCGGAAGGGGTGCGCCGAATGCGTCCAAGAAACATGTCCGTAAGCCCATCAAGGCCCTGTGACCTCCACAAGCACCGAAATTTGCGCTTAGACCCGCTTCTTGCTCTCTTTCTTGTGGCCGGGCGAGGTGCCCCCGTTTGATGGTCGGCATGACCCGCACTCTGGACGTCAGCCGCGACCTCTACACCCATGCCCAGCGCTACATCGCGGGCGGCGTCTCCAGCGACGCCCGCCGCACCGCGGGCGTGCCGCTCTACGTGGACAGGGCATCGGGAGCCAGGCTCTGGGACGTCGACGGCAACGTCTACACCGACTACGTGCTCGGCCAGGGCCCGGCGCTGCTCGGCCACTGCCCGCCCGCCGTGGTGGAGGCCGTCGCCGCGCAGGTGGCCCGCGGCATCGTCTACTCCGCCCAGCACGCGGCGGAGGCCCGCGTCGCCGAGCGGCTGTGCGCGATGGTGCCCTCGGCGGAGCGCGTCCGCTTCAACACCGTCGGCTCCGAGGCCGCGCACGCCGCCTGGCGCCTGGCGCGCGGCTTCACGGGACGGCCCAAGATCCTCAAGTTCGAGGGCCACTACCACGGCTGGCTCGACCCGGTCCTCTACAGCGTCCACCCGTCCCTGGACGACGCTGGACCGCAGGACCACCCGCGCCCCGTCCCCGGCACCGCGGGCCAGCCGCCCGCCGCCGACCTGGTGATCTGCCCCTGGAACGACCTGGACGCGCTCGCCCGTCTCATGGACGAGCACGCGGGACAGATCGCCGCCGTCGTCACGGAGCCGGTGCTCTGCAACACCGGCGCCATCGAGCCGGACCCCGGCTACCTGCAGGGGGTGCGCGCGCTGTGCGACCGCCACGGCAGCCTGCTGATCTTCGACGAGATCATCACCGGTTTCCGGCTCGCCCCGGGCGGCGCCCAGGAGTACCTCGGCGTCAGCCCCGACCTGTCGGTCTTCGGCAAGGCGATGGCGGGCGGCATGCAGGTGTCCGCGCTGGCGGGGCGGGCGGCCGTGATGGACGCCATCTCCTCGGGCAGGGTCGCGCACGCCGGGACGTTCAACTCCCAGCCCGTCGGCATCGCCGCCGCCGAGGCCACCCTGCGCATCCTGGACGAGCAGCGCGAGGAGGTCTACGGCACCCTCTACGCGCGGGGGCGGCAGCTCATGACCGGCCTGCGCGAGGCCGCGGCCAAGGTGGGCGTCCCGATGCTGGTGGACGGGCCGGGGCCGGTCTTCCAGACGTACTTCACCGACGCGCCCGCGGTACGCGACTACCGCGACTTCGCCGGGACCGACCGCGCCATGATGACCCGCCTACACGCCGCGCTGCTCGACCGCGGGGTCAACATGGTGCCGCGCGGGCTGTGGTTCCTGTCCACCGCCCACACCGAGGCCGACGTCGCCGCCACCGTCGACGTCTTCGAGGACGCGCTTCGGTCGCTTCCGCTCGGTTGAGATCACCAGCGCCACGCCGACCAGGATGACCAGGCCGCCGACGACCACCTGGGTCGTGATCGGCTCGTCCAGCACGAGCGCGCCGAGCGCGACGGCCACCGCCGGGTTGACGTAGGCGTAGGTGGACACCAGCGAGATGGGGGCGTTGCCGAGCAGCCACGAGAACGCGGTGAACCCGATCAGGGACCCCACCAGCACCAGGTAGGCCAGCGCCACCCACGATCTGGTGGTGACGGCCGACACGTCGAGCCGCTCGCCGACCCCGGTCCCGAGCACCAGCAGCCCGGCGCCGCCCACGACCATCTCGACCGCGCTGGTGGCCAGCGCGTTGGCGGGCATCTGGATCCTGCTCGACAGGAACGAGCCCACGGCCCAGGACACCGAGCCGAGCAGGACCACCACGATCCCGACGCCGCTGCCGCCGTCGGCGCCGGTCAGCGACAGCGCCGCGACCCCGCCGAGCCCGACCAGCACGCCCGCGAGCGTGAGCGTCTTGGGACGGTCGCGCACGGCGAACCTGAACACGACCAGCCACAGCGGCACCGAGGCCACCAGGAGCGCCGCCAGGCCCGTGGAGATGTACTGCTCGGCCACCGCCAGCAGCCCGTTGCCGGTGGTCAGCAGCAGCACGCCCACGACGGCCGCGCCCAGGAACTGCCGGCGCGACATCCTGAAGGCCGACGGCCCCGACCGGATCAGCAGGAAGCCGGCGAGCAGGGCGGCGGCGGTGATGAACCGCAGGGCCCCGCTGAGCATCGGCGGGATCGACTCGATGGCGACGCCGATCCCGAGGTACGTCGAACCCCAGACCACGTAGACGACCGCCAGGGCGCCCCAGACGAGGACTGTGGGCCGACTGTCAGTGGTGTCCGTACGCATGGCTCATGACTGTACCGGGCGACCCCGACAGAACTCTCGCAGGTATCAGACATCGCACTATGGCGGGATATTAGCGATCAGCGGCATTCACGCCACTGTCCTCCCACCTGCGGAAATGACACGATCCTTCGCAGTAACCCGCTACGAAGGGAACGATCCCCCGATGTCCGACAACTCCGCCGCGCTCGCCCACTTCGCCGCCCGCCTCGCCTTCGAGACCGACGTCTCGGACGTGGCCGCCGACCTGGCCGCCGGGGTCCCCGGCGTCGTGGTCGTCGACTCGCGCAGCCGGGAGAGCTGGGACCAGGGCCACATCGAGGGCGCCGTGCACCTCCCGACCGCCGAGATCGCCGCGAGGGCGCCCGGCCTGGTCCCGGGCGAGGCCATGGTCGTGACGTACTGCTGGGGTCCGGGGTGCAACGGCGCCACCAGGGCGGCCCTGGAGTTCGCGAAGCTGGGCTACCGGGTCAAGGAGATGATCGGCGGCTTCGAGTACTGGGCGAGGGAGGGCTTCCCCGTGGAGACCGCCTCGGGCGTCACCCGGCGCCCCGTGGACGCCCTCACGGCGCCGGTGTCCGGCGCCGCCTGCGCCTGCTGACGGCGCACGGCCCGCAACACCGGACGAATCAGCCCGAAACCGGCCGCTTCCCTACCACGACTTCCGGCCTCCGACCTGCGGAAACGCGCCGAGCCACGTGGTGTTGGACGAAACCGCGGCACCTCGGCCAGAAACACACAGCCAGAACGCGCGCGAGGGCGGAAGATCGACGCCTGAAAGAATTGGCGCCCCCGTCCGAATCCCGTCGATCGGGGGCACTGGAGAACATACCCGGATCTACACGGGTCAACCAATGAGTTCACAAGAGTCAATGCGTGAGTTCGCAAAGATGACATCGATTGTCAATGCCATCCTGTTCCCCAGGTCATACGAAAGCCCACAACAGTCACACACGACTCCGTAATGCACACAGAGGGGCGGTGACTCCCGGCCGGGGATCAGACCAGCCCCAGGAGCGTTTCCAGCCTCAAGAGACGCCTCAGGCCCGTACGGCGGGCAGCACGAAGTGCCCGCGGGCGCGGACCCCGCCCGTGACGCTCGGTGCCGAGAGGCGGCCCGGCACCGAAACGCTCAGTCCCGGACCCTCATCGGGGCCCGAGCTTCTCCACGATCAGCCGGTACAGCTGGCGCGGACGGCCAGGCTGCGGTGTGCGGTTCGGCGGTAGCGGCCACGCGAGTCCCTCGTCAACCAACGTGCGCAGCAACCGCCGAGCCGTACGCGGCGTCACTCCCAGCATCTTGCCCGCGCCCTCGGCGTCCACCACGGTGTCTCCGCCTTCGAGCTTGGCCGCGAGCCGGGCCAGTACTTCCACCCCCTTCGGTTTGAGTGCGTTGGACCCGGTCGGTGGCATCCGGGGGGCCGGGATGAGTGCCCGCCCCTCGCGATCCACCGCGAATCCCTGTGCCTGTTTGCCCGCCTGCGTGCGGGCCAGTGCCGCCCGGGCGTGCGACTCCGCGTCATGCGTCGTGCGACCCATGCCCACGCCGACCTCGACCGCCAGTCCCAGCTCGTCCCTGATCCTGGCCGCGAACGGCAACACCCTGAACCCGTCCGTCGCCGCCGCGATCGAGCCCCTGGTAGCGGTAACCAGATAGCTGTGATCGTCGATGGGCCAGACGGTGGCGTTGATCCGGTTCGCCTCCTGGACCAGGAGCCGATGCAGTGACAGCCGCAGCTCGTCGCGCCAGTAGCGGGGGGCCGCGCGGCGCACGGGTTCGCGCAGCGTCGGCACCTCCACCAGCACCACGGTGAGCTGTGACTCCTCCAGCCGGTGGTGTGCCCCCAGCAGCGCCGCGGTGTGCAGCGCCGTGCGGACCGCCGCCGAGGTCGGCCTGATCCTGATGACCGGTACGCCCGCGGCGTGCAGGCGTTCGGCCACCGCGGGGAGGCACGTCAGTGCCCCCGAGGTGGCCCCCTGCCTGGCCAGACGTTCGTGGTAGGCCGCGATCGTGCCGGTGGCTCCCGGCTCGTCGCGGCTGTGCACGTCCGTCGCGGGGATGCCGAGGTCGGTGTACGCCTCCTCGACATCGGCCCTGCTCACCACGTCGATGCTGACCCGCTGGGGGTCGATGCGAGTGTCGAGCGCGGCCTTGGCCAACGCCGCCACCAGTGCTGCTCCGCCGAGTTGGACGTACGTCGCCGGCATCGTCAGCACACCGGAACGCCTGGCCAGGTCATAAGGGACCGGGCTGGCGAACAAGCATGCGTCGACTCCGGGTCCGAGCCGCGTCACCTTGTCGGGCGCCTCCTGTTCGTCGCGGTATGCGGCCGCGACCAGGCGACACGGCAGCGGAGCCGCGGCATGACCCATCAGCATGACTCGCTCGACCAGGTCGTGGGGTCCGACCACGCCGATGGTGAGGTCCGGTGTCATAGCGCCCGGGCGTGACACTCGGGGAGTTTCTTCGGCCCTCTCGACCAATGTTCGTCCCATCCTGCCGTCCGTTGCAGTGCTCTCTTTTGGAACGATCGCTCGCGGGGGCCGTAATGTCACGCCCGACTTTTCCGGAAAGTCGTTCAGGTTGACCGCCCGACAAGATGTCCTAGCAGCTCAACGAGGTTTTTCTGGCGTTTTTTAGCGCTCTGAAATCTCTCGTGTAATGTCCGCACCGAGAGCGCGCATTCGGGCGGCGAGATGCGCGTGGCCGCGATCGATGAGGTATCCGGAGTCGATGTGGGTCTCCCCCTCGGCGGCGAGGCCGGCGAGCACCAGGGCGATGCCGGAGCGGAGATCGTGGGCCGTCACCTGGGTGCCGATCAGCGGCGTCCGGCCGCGTACGATGGCCCGGCTGCCCTCGACCTCGACGTTCGCGCCCATCTTGTTCAGCTCTCCGGCCAGGGCGAACCTGCCGTCGAAGATGCGCTCGTGGATGTAGCTGGTGCCGTCGGCGAGCGCGGCGACGGTCATCATCGGCGACTGCAGGTCGGTGGCGAAGCCGGGGTAGGTGTCGGTGATGATGTTGATCGGGCGCAGCGGGCCCTCGCACCGCACGTGCAGGACGGCGCCCTGCCGGGCGAACTCGACGCCCATCTGCTCCAGCTTGTAGCGGACGACGCCGAGGTCGAGGCCCGTGCCCACCAGGCTCAGCTCGCCCCCGGTGATCGCCGCGGCCATCGCGAACACGCCCGCGTCGAGCCGGTCGGGCATCACCGTGTGCTCGACGGCGTGCAGCTCCTCCACGCCCTCCACGGTGATGAACCCCGTGCCGCCGCCGCTGATCCGCGCGCCCATCTTGGTCAGCATGTCGATGACGTCGAGCACCTCGGGCTCCAGGGCCGCGTTCTCGATCACGGTCGTGCCCTTGGCCAGGGCGGCGGCCATGATGAGGTTCTCGGTGCCGGTGTGCGACGGGGTGTCGAGGTAGAGGGTCGCGCCGGTGAGGCCGGACGCCTTGACGTGGATGACGGTCTCGCCCTCGTCCACGAGCGCGCCCAGCCGCTTGTAGCCGAGGTAGTGGAAGTCGAGGTTGCGGCTGCCGAGGTTGCAGCCGCCGATGCCCTCGATGATGGCCTCGCCCAGCCGGTGGAGCAGGGCGGGGGTGAACAGCACGGAACCGCGGAAGCGCCTGGCGATCTCTGCCGGCAGAACGGCGCTGGTCAGCCTGGAGGCGTCGATGACCAGCGTGCGCTCCGACTCGTGCAGCTCGACGTACGCGCCGACCGCCTCGGCCAGCTCGACCGCGCGGCGGACGTCCTCGATGATCGGCACGTTGCGTAGAACGGTGCGGCCCTTGGCGGCGAGCAGAGCCGCACCGATCATGGGGAGCACGGCGTTCTTCGCGCCCTGGATGAACGCGGTTCCACGCAGTGCGTTGCCACCGCGCACGCGGTAACGGACCATTCGTGCGGCTCCTTGAAATCAACGGTGAGGCTCGATCGGGCCAACAGTAGTCGGTAACACCAACTGGCCCAGCCGAATCATCCGCTAAAGGAAGCCCCCGTGATGCGCTCATATGCTTCTAGGTATCGCTGCCTCGTGCGCTCCACGATGTGGTCAGGAAGCGCAGGTGGGGGGTTTCCGGAGGATTTGTCCCATCCCGATTCGGGCGATAGCAGCCAATCGCGTACAAATTGCTTGTCGAAAGAGGGCTGTGAGTGGCCCGGCTTCCACTCGTCGGCCGGCCAGAACCGCGACGAGTCAGGGGTCAGCACCTCGTCGCCCAGGGTCAGCGTCCCGTCGGCGTCCCAGCCGAGCTCGATCTTGGTGTCGGCCACGATGATGCCGCGCTCCCCGGCGATCTCCGCGCCGCGCGTGTAGACGGCCAGGGTGATCCGCCGCAGCTCCTCGGCGGTCTCCTTGCCGACCTCCTGGACGACCTGCTCGTACGAGATCGGCTCGTCGTGCTGCCCCATGGGCGCCTTGGTGGACGGCGTGAAGATCGGCTCGGGCAGCCGGGAGCCGTCCTCCAGCCCGTCCGGCAGCCGGACCCCGGAGACCGTGCCGTCGGCGCGGTACTCGTTGAGCCCGCCACCGGTGAGGTAGCCCCGCGCCACGCACTCGACCTGCACCATCGTCAGCGGCTTGCACAGCACGCTGCGGGAGTCGTCGCCCTTGCCCAGGATGTGGTTGGGAACGACGTCCTTGAGCTGGTCGAACCACCACAACGACATCTGCGTGAGAATGGCCCCCTTGTCGGGGATCTCGGGCTCCAGCACGTGGTCGAAGGCCGACAGGCGGTCGGAGGCGACCATCAGCAGCTTGCCGTCGTCGGTCTGATAGAGGTCGCGTACCTTGCCGGAGTGCACGTGCTTCATCGGGCGATGTCCGTCCTGTGGTGGGAGCCGCGCAGCTCGATCCGGCCGACGAGGTCATAGGCCGCCCGGCGCGCGCTCTCCTGGTCGGGCCCGTGGCCGACCACGGCGAGCACCCGCCCGCCGGCGGAGACCACCTCGTCACCCTGCCGCGCGGTCCCGGCGTGCAGGACGTACGCGTCGCCGCTCTCCTGCGGCCCCTTGATCACGTCGCCCTTGACCGGCGCCTCGGGGTAGCCCTCGGAAGCGATCACCACGGTCACGGCCGAGCCGTCCTTGAACACCGGGTCGAGCCCCAGCTCGCCCGTCGCGCACGCCATCAGCAGCCCGCCCAGCGGCGTCTCCAGCCGGTCGAGCAGCACCTCCGTCTCCGGGTCGCCGAAGCGCGCGTTGAACTCCACGACCTTCGGCCCCTTCGAGGTCAGCGCCAGCCCCACGAAGAGCACGCCCTGGAAGGGCAGCCCGCGCCGGGTCAGCTCGCCGATCGTCGGGTGCACGATCTCCCGCATGACCTGCTCGGTCAGCCCGTCGGGCGCCCACGGCAGCGGCGTGTAGGCGCCCATGCCGCCGGTGTTGGGACCCTCGTCGCCGTCGTAGGCCCGCTTGAAGTCCTGCGCGACCTGCAGCGGCACCGCCGTGCTGCCGTCGCACAGCGCGAACAGCGACACCTCCGGCCCGTCGAGGAACTCCTCGATCACCACGCGCTCGCACGCACGCGCGTGCGAGAGTGCCCTGTCCCTGTCATCGGTGACGACCACGCCCTTGCCGGCCGCGAGCCCGTCGTCCTTGACCACGTAAGGAGCCCCGAACTCGTCGAGCGCGGCGGCCGCCTCCTCCTCGGTGACGCACGTCCTGGCCCGCGCGGTCGGCACGTCGGCCGCCTTCATGACCTCCTTGGCGAAGGTCTTGGAGCCCTCGATCATGGCGGCGTCCTTCGACGGCCCGAAGCACGCGATGCCCGCGTCGCGCACGGCGTCGGACACCCCCGCGACGAGCGGCGCCTCGGGCCCCACGACCACGAGATCGACCCGCAGCCGCACGGCCAGCTCGGCCACCTGCCCGGGGTCGAGCGGATCGACGGGATGAAGGGCCGCCACCTGCTCGATGCCCGGGTTGCCCGGGGCGCAGTGGAGCTCGCTGACCTGGGGATCGAGGCTGAGGGAACGGCACAGGGCGTGCTCACGCCCTCCGGAACCAATGACTAGAACGCGCACGAGGTCCATTGTCGCAGGCCCGCAGCCTGGCACAGGCTAGGGCCTCGGCCACACCAATCGCCGGAATAGGGCCATAACTTTGTGGAGTTCTACCTGAGTCGAGACGGTCCTGGCGAGTATCGTCAAAGAAGTTCACCCGGCTGTGGTAAATTAGGGCGGCTTCGCGGCGTCCCAATGTGATTGGAGGTGGTCCGGGATGAATCCTGGTGATCCCAGCAGTACGTGCTCGTTCACGTACACCTCGTATACCCCCGACCACTCCAATCCGGCAGCCTGATCGTGCCTCCACGCATTCTGTGAGGTGAAGTTTCATCGCGCGTGGAGCGTGCCAGGTCGGGCGGAAAGGGACTGCCATGCGCTCGTCCACGCTTTTCCGTCGCATCAACCGTCACCCTCTTCAGACGCGCACCGCGCTCCAGCTCGCAGAGCCGGTGCGTGACATGTGCGTGCCCCCCGTCGACTCCATCGTCGAGTACGGCGCCTACGTCCAGGGCAGGAAGGTCGCCACCACCGGCATCGTCGAGGCGCTCAACCTCGTCCGCGAGCGCAACAAGGAGTCCGACGGCGCCAACGCGTTCGTCTGGGTGGGGCTTCACGAGCCCGACGCCCCCGAGGTCGAGTGGCTGGCCGAGGTGTTCGACCTGCACCCGCTCGCCGTCGAGGACGCCGTCAAGGCCCATCAGCGCCCCAAGGTCGAGCGGTACGGCGAGTCCCTGTTCATGGTGCTCAAGACCATCGCCTACCTCGACCACGACGAGCTGACCGCCACCAGCGAGATCATCGCCACCGGCGAGATCATGGTGTTCCTCGGCCCCGACTTCGTGGTGACGGTGCGGCACGGCCACCACTGCCCGCTCACCGTGGTCCGCGAGCGCCTCGAGGACAAGCCCAAGCTGATGAACCGCGGCCCCGCCGGCGTCCTGCACGCCATCTCCGACCACGTCGTCGACCAGTACCTCCAGGTCGCCGACCTCATGCAGCTGGAGCTGGAAGAGGTCGAGGCGACGGTGTTCGCCGACGTCAGCTCCCGCGACATCAACCGGATCTACCAGCTCAAGCGGGAGATGCTGGAGATGAAGCGGGCCATCACCCCGCTGCAGTCCCCCCTGGCCGCGCTGCCGCAGCGTCGCGTCATCCCCTCGGACATGCGCGAATACTTCCGCGACGTCGGCGACCACCTCTCCCGGGTCTGCGAGCAGGTGGAGTCCTCCAACGAGCTGTGCAGCTCGATCCTGCAGGCCGCCCTGGCCCGCTCGAACGCCCTGGCCAACGAGGACATGCGCAAGATCTCGTCCTGGGTGGCCATCCTGGCCGTGCCCACCATGATCGCCGGGATCTACGGCATGAACTTCGACTTCATGCCGGAGATCCACTCGGTCTGGGGCTACCCCGCGGCGCTGTCCGTCATGGTCACCGCCTGCGTGCTCCTGCATCGGGGCTTCCGCAGGAACGGCTGGCTCTAGACCCCCACCGGCTTCAGCGGGCCCACGGGCTCGGGCAGCTCCATGCCCCGCTCCCGCCAGAGCTCCCGCATCCGGTCGGGGTAGTCGGTGACGATCCCGGCCACCCCCAGGTCCAGCATCCGCGCCGCCAGGCCGGCCTCGTTGACGGTCCACACCGCCACGTCGAGGCCGGCGGCCCGGGCCTGGGCCATCAGCGCCTCGTCCACCATGGCGTGCTCGGGCGAGAGCGTGGTCGCCCCGGCGTCGCGGGCGGCGGCGGGGATGTCGTCGCCCAGGTCGTCGTGCCAGTGGAGGGTGTCCAGCTCGATCAGTGCGAACCGCCGCGCGCCCGGGGCGAGCCTGGCCGCATGGGTGATGATCCGCCAGTCGAAGCTGAGCACGGCCACGTTGTCCAGCCTGCCGTGCCGGTCGAGCTCCTCGACGACCAGCTCGGTGAACAGCTCGGGGTCGGCCGTCAGGTGGGGCCTGGTGGGGTCGGACTTCAGCTCGACGTGCAGCCGTACGCCCTCCGCCTCGTAGGCGTTCACCAGCCCCAGCACCGCGCCGAGCGTCGGCATCCTGGTCTCGGGCATGGCGACCTGCGTCAGCGCGAACGGGTCGTCGGGGTGGCGCGGCAGCCGCACGCCCACGTCGAGCATGCGCAGCTGCGCCAGCGTGAGGGCGTTGATCGGCTTGCCGACGTAGGGGTAGAGCGGATCGTCGGCCCTGAGCGGCCGCCGGTCGGCACTGGTCACGGCGGAGACCGTGAGGTCGTGCGTGAGCACGAGCCGCCGATCGGCGGTGAGGGCGACGTCGAGCTCGAGCGCGTGGACGCCGAGCTCCATCGCGCGGCTCATCCCCGGCAGGGTGTTCTCCGGCCAGAGGCCACGAGCTCCCCTGTGACCATGTATCTCAACGCGCACACCGGGGACCCTACCTGGCCCGGGTCACGACTCGGCGGTGCCACGCCGTGTCCTTTTTATCCTGCTACGCCCCGGTCAGCGGTGGAGGGCAGACCATAAGCTGGACATCATGACGGAGGTTCTCAAAACTGCCCATACCGCAACAGTTCGGGCCTGGGTGGACGGCTGGGTGATCTCCCGCAACGCTCCCCGACCCGTACCGGTGCCGTGGGGCCTGCGGGTGGACGTGGGCCTGCCCGGCCACGTGTCCCGCCACATCGTCGCCGCCCCGACGCCGGAGGCCCTCCACCGCCTGACCGCCACCCCCATGACGCCCGGGACCTGGCTGAAGCTGTGCGCCTCCACCGCGGACGTCGGCCCCCTCCTGCCGGAGCGGTGGGCGGTCCAGGAACCGGAGTTCATGATGACGGCGCCCCTGACCCGCGGGACCTACCAGGCTCCCCCCGGCTACACGCTGGCCGTCACGACCCGCGCCGGGGTCACGGCGGCCCGCCTGCTGACGGCCGGGGGCGAGGTCGCCGCCAGGGGCCAGTTCGCCCTGGCTGGCCGCACGGCCGTGGTGGACCAGGTGGAGACGGCGGGCAACCACCGCCGCCGCGGGCTCGGCAGCGTGATCATGCGTACGCTGGCGAGCACGGCGGCGTCGCGGGGGGCTCATACGGGCGTCCTGGTGGCCACGGCGGAAGGCCAGGCCCTCTACGAAACCCTCGGCTGGACCCTGCACACCCCCATGACCGCCGCCGTGCTGAGGAGCCCTACTCCTTGAGGCTGCGCAGCATCGGCGGGTGAAGGAGCTCGGCGGGGCCGCGGCGGTAGAGCTTGGCCGGGCGGCCCCCGTCCCTGGTCGTCGTGGCCCCCGTCTCCACCAGGAAGCCCTCGGCCTTGGTGACCTTCCGGTGGAAGTTGCGCGGGTCCAGGAGACGGCCCCAGACGATCTCGTACACGCGGCGCAGGTCCGCCACCGTGAACTCCGGCGGGCAGAAGGCCGCCCCCAGCGGCGTGTACTCCAGCTTGGCCCGGGCCCGCTCGATCCCGTCCTGCATGATGCGGCGGTGGTCGAAGGCCATGACCGTGAGCGAGTCGACCGGCTGCCAGCTCATGTGGGCCTTCTCCGAGGCCGGCAGGTCGGGGGCCAGGCCCAGGTAGGCGACGCTCAGGACGCGCTGGCGCGGGTCGCGGTCGGGGTAGCCGTACGTCTGGAGCTGCTCCAGGTGGACCGGCGCGCCCGGGAGGCCGGCACGTTCGGCGAGGATGCGGTGGGCGGCGGCCGGCAGGTCCTCGTCGAGCTGGATGAAGCCGCCGGACAGGGACCAGCGCCGGAGGAACGGGGGATTGTCCCGGCGCCATACCAGGGCGCTCAGGGCGTGGTTTCGCACGGTGAGCACGACCAGGTCGACGCTGACCGGGATGCTCGGGACCATGCAGGCACGCTACACGTTGTCAGTAGTCGGCAGGTAACCGTGCCTACGTGACAATCCGAACGTGCAAGGGCTCCGTGGTGGCCTGGCCCGACGGACCCTTGACGGTGACCTGCACCCAGTCGCCGGCCGGCACCTGGGTCCAGTCGAACGGCACCCACGCCGTGACCATGCCCTCGGCCAGCCCTTCCTGCCTGGTCTCGTCCAGCCAGCCGACGGCCGGCACGGACAGGTCCTTCGTCCCGCCGGACCACGTGATCGTGACGGTGCTGTCCTTGAAGTTGTAGCCGCGTACCTCCACCCCGTCCTGGACGTCGCGGGCCTTCCTGATCGCGTCCACCGCGATCGGCCGCCGCCAGTCGGTGGTGATCTCCTTCTCGAGCGACGGCGTGCCGCACGTCATGAAGTCGCTCCACATGTAGGAGACGACCTTCTGTACGTAACGCCCGGCCATGGTCACGGCCTGGTCCAGGCGCTTCTTGTCCGTCTTGCCGCGAGTGCCCTGCGGGGCGCACGGCTCCTTGCCGGAGGGCTCGAACGCCTCGACGTTCGCCCACAGGTCCACCTGGAAGCCGGCCGCGACCATCTCCGCGCGGGCCGCCGCCATCTCCCGGTAGTAGTCCCGCGTGGAGCCGTAGTAGGCCGTCCCGTACGTCGACTCCCCCACCACCGGGCGCAGCCGCTCGTCCACCTCGTCGTCGCGCTGGTCCGGCCAGAACAGCCCCACCTTGCCGGTCCCCCGGCTGTCCTGCGGCGCGATGATGCCGACCCCGGTCTTCGCCAGCGCCTTGAACGCCTCGGCCACCTGCTTCGGCGACTGCCCGAAGGGCACCCTCCTGCGCGCGTCCATGTAGGGGCTGATCAGGATGGGCTTGCCGAGCTCCTGCTCCACGATCGTGTGCTGGTCGGCGTAGACCTCCAGCGTCGGGTTCGTGGCCAGGGTGTCCGCCATCTGGACCTCGAACGGCTGGTAGACGCCACCGAGCGAGTCGCGGTTGGCGAACCGCACGCCGTAGTCCTGCAGGATGCGCCGCGTCAGCGTGGTCAGCGTGCCGAGATGCTTCTTGTACGCCCTGGTGGGCGTCTTGGGGTCGCGCGGCGCCAGCGGCAGCGCCGGGAAGATCCGCATGCCGAACTGGTCGCCCAGGTCGAGGAGCTTGGCCAGGCTGTCCTCCTCCGACCCGGCCACCAGGATCATGTCGTACGAGGTGGCCTTGCCGGAGAAGTCGCACGTGGCGTCGTCGGAGCCGTCCGGCTGGGTGAGGAGCCGGTAGTAGATCCGCTTGCCCGCCTTGACGGGGTGCTCCATCTGCGGGCAGCGGAACAGGTTGGTGCCGAACGACTCGTCCGTGCGGTAGACGTACGTGCGGCCGATCCGGTTGCCGGGGTTGGCCTCGCGCAGATCCCGCTCGGCCGCGTCGTGACAGGTGAGCCCGTCCTCCTCACACGCCTTGTAGAGCGGGTCGAGCTCCCCGTCCCTCGTCAGGATCTCGCCCGAGTCGGAGACGGTGCGGAACTGCAGGCCGTACCCGATCCGGATGATCGTGTCGCCGCCCACGCTGTGGATCTCCTCCAGCTGGCTGCGCCAGGTGCAGGGGTTCGACCTGGGGGTGATCCAGTAGCCGGTGACGGCGTACGGGGCCCGCTCTCTGGTCTCGAACGTTCCACAGTTGTCGGTGAACTCGGGCACCTTCGGCGTGGGGTCCGACGGCGACGGCTTGGGCGTCGAGGACGAGGCCGTGGGCGCCGGCTCGTCGGACGGGGGCATGACGATGACCACGGCGGCGATCACTGCCAGGATCGCTGCGCCCACGACGAGTAAGAGCCAGCGCACGGTCAGGAACCTACCCCCGCTTGACCCCGGCCCAGGACTCAAGCTGGGTCACGAAGCGCTTGGCCGAGTTGGGCCAGTGGTGGTTGGCCCGGGCCGCCGCGTAGCCGCGCGCACCCTGCGCCCGCCGCTCCCGTACGTCGTCCCGCAGCGTCAGGACGGCCTGCGCCACGGCCTTGGGGTCCTCCCAGGGCACCACGACGCCGCTGTCATAGCGCTCCACCAGCTCGACGGCGCGCGGCGACGGGGTCGTGATGACGGGGATGCCGTGCGCCATGTACTCCACGATCTTCGTGGGCATCGAGTGGCGGTAGTTCGGCTCGTCGTGCAGCAGCGACAGCCCGGCCAGCGCCCCGTCGAGCCGCTTGAGCGCCTCGTCGTTGGGCATGAAGTCGCGCCACTCCAGCAGTCCCTCGGTGACGGCCTGGTTGAGCATCGGACGGCTCTGCGGGTCGGCGTACCCGATCAGCTCCACGGCCACCCGGTACGGCTGCAGCAGCTTCGCCACCTCGACGGCCTCGAACACGCCCCTGGCCCTGGACAGCCAGCCGAGGTAGACCACCCGGTCGTCGCCGGGAGGCGTCACGGAGTCGGGCACCCAGGTCTCGTTCGGGACGATCAGGTGGGCGTGCTTGAACCTGCCCGCGTACGCCGTCTCGGCCAGCAGCAGGTGCATGTGGCGCTCCGCGGTGCCTTCCAGCATGCGGGCGAAGAACCGCACGGGAGGCCGCAGCGGCGCCGGCAGCCACGGCTTGAGCGAGAGCGTGGCGGGGGTGTCCTCGTGCACGTCCCACACCACGGGCGGCCGGTTGCGCACACCCCAGATGGCGAACAGCAGCTCGGGGTCGTGGATGAGGACGAGATCGACCTTGTCGCGCATGCGTTTGAACAGCCGCCGGGCGGCCCAGACGGCCGACATCCGCTTGCGTTGGGCGGCACGGGGGAGGTCGACGCCGGTCACCCAGGGTCGCGGGACGACCCCGTGGGCGGTGAACGAGGCGGCGTACGTGACCTCATGACCGGCATCCACAAGGGCACGAATCTGCCTGTGCAGAATTCGAGCATCCTCGGGGTTATGCACCACCGTCATGACGAGCACGTGCACTGCGCGCAGCCCTCCGTCGCTACAGCCGCTCGACGCGTTCACCCTCGGTGAGCACACCGCGGGTGTCGAGCACGAGCCGGGCGTTCTCCTCGACCATGTCGAGGTCGAAAGCGGCGTGCTGCTGCAGCAGCAGCGTCACGTCCGCGTCGATCACGGCCTTGGCCAGATCCTCCTCACGCGGCACCGGGGTGCCGTCAACCGCCCACTCCTTGACATAGGGGTCCGCGAACGAGAGCTCGGCGCCCAGCTCCAGCAGCGCACGCGCCACCGGGAGGGCCGGAGTTTCGCGTTCGTCGGCGATGTCCGGTTTGTAGGTGACGCCGAGCATAACCACCCGGGCGCCGTTCACGGCCTTCTTATGCCGGTTCAGCAGTCGCTGGACGCGGGCCACCACGTACGACGGCATCCGCTCGTTGATCTCCTGCGCCAGCTCCACGAACCTGAACGGGTAGCCGAGCTTGCGCACGGTGTACGACAGGTACGACGGATCGACGGGGATGCAGTGCCCACCGACGCCCGGACCGGGCAGGAACTTCTGGAACCCGAACGGCTTGGTCGCCGCGGCCTCGATCGACTCCCACAGGTTTATGCCGAGCTCGTCGCAGAAGATCGCCATCTCGTTGACGAGGGCGATGTTGACGTGCCGGTAGGTGTTCTCCAGCAGCTTGGCCATCTCGGCCTCGCGGGTGCCGCTGACCGGCACCACCTGCTCGATGAACTGCCCGTAGAACGCCGTGGCGCGGTCGCGGCAGGTCGGCGTGTAGCCGCCCACGACCTTGGGGGTGTTCCGCAGGCCGAACTTGGGGTTGCCGGGGTCGATGCGCTCGGGCGAGAAGGCGAGGTGGAAATCCTTGCCCGCGACGAGCCCCGAGCTCTCCAGCAGCGGCCTGGCCACCTCATCGGTGGTGCCCGGCCAGGTGGTGGACTCGAGCACGACGAGCGTGCCCTTGCTCAGGTTGCGGCCGACGGCCTTGGTGGCGCCCTCCACGGCGGACAGGTCCGGTCGGTGGTCCTCGTCCAGCGGGGTGGGCACGCAGATCACGATCGTGTTGCTTCTGGCCAGCACGGTCTCGTCGAGCGTGGCGCTGAACCCGTTGGCCAGCATGTGCTCGAGATCGGCGTCGGCCAGGTCATCGATGTACGACTGCCCGGCGTTGAGCGCGTCGACCTTGGCGCGGTCGACGTCGAGGCCGACGACCCGCAGGCCGGCGGCGACCGCCTCCTTGGCCAGCGGCATGCCGACATAGCCCAGGCCGATGACAGCCAAGTCGATTTCTGTCACAGCAGCGCCTTAGAGAGCCGGAAACAACACTTCATGGTCGCAAAGGTTATCTCAAGTCCACCTAGCTCACGCCTAATGCGACCGAACACGTCAGAAGTGACAGCCAACACGAAGGTCAACATTAGGCAAGCGACCGGTATAGGGCTTGATAAGTCTCGGCAACGCGGCTCCAAGTCCGCTTCGCCGCCACTTCCGCCCGTCCCGCCTCACCCATCTCAGCGCGCCGGGCCGGGTCCTCCCGGAGCCCCGCGATGGCCTTGGCGAGCGCGGCCGGGTCGCCCGGAGGGACGAGCATCCCGGCGCCGTCCGAGCCCACGAGCTCGGACAGAGCGGGCAGATCGCTGAGTACGACGGGCTTTCCGAGCGCCATCGCCTCGACGGGTTTCAATGGCGTAACAAGTCGGCATACCCGCAGGTCCTCTCGCGGGCAGGCGAAGATGTCGATGGCGTCCTGCGCCTGCAACGCCTCGTCGGGGCCGACCCGGCCCGGCAGGATGGCGTCGCCGAGGCCCAGCTCGTCGACCAGCGCCAGAAGGTTCTCGCGCTCGGTGCCGTCGCCCACGATGAGGACCTTCACGGGGGTGCCGTCGTCACGCAGCAGCGCGGCGGCCCGCAGCAGGGTGGCGAAGCCCTCGTAGGCCACGATGCTGGACACCGAGCCGACGACGATCTCGCCGGGGGCGATGCCGTACGCGTTCCTGAACGAGGCGCCGTCGTAGTGGGCGGTCAGCAGCGAGTCGTCCACGGCGTTGGGCGCCAGGTGGATCTTCTCCCGCGGCACGCCACGCTCGACGATCTCCGTGGCCATGGTCTCGGCCAGCGTGACCACGGCGTCGGCCTCACGCATGAGGAACGCCTCGCGCTCGCGCTGGAGCACCTGCCGCTCGCTGCCCACCCGGATCGGGTCGCGCGAGGCCCAGGTCTCCTCCAGGAAGCCGCGTACCTCGTAGACGAACGGCGTGCCCGTCCTGTCGCGCACCGCGTGGGCCATGGAGCCGTTGCGGTGGTCGGTGGCGGCGTGCAGGACCTGCGGCTTGAGCTCGGTGACGAGCTTGGTGACCGCGTCGGCGCCCCTGATGATGCGCCCGCGCGTCTCGAACGGCATCTCGCCGTGGCCGTCGGGCAGCAGCCGGTAGTAGGGGATGCCGTCGATCTCCTCGAACGGCGCCGCGTCCGCGTGCCCCTGCAGCATCGGCCAGCCCCAGCTGGTGACCACGTGCGGGTCGAGCCCGGCGGCTTTCTGCGAGGTGACAATACGGTGCGTGCGCACCGTGTACCCGGCCTGCGTGTACGGCAGCGCGTTCGTGACCATGTGCAGCACCCGGCCCGCGACGCGGTCGGTGATGGCCACCTTCGGCCCGGGCGGGATCGGGTCAGGGCTGATCGCGGCCAGCTCGCCCCGGTAGTAGGCGGCCCTGCGCTTGACGAACGGGTACTTGGTGTGGGCTTCGAGTGCCTCGGCGGCCTCGGTCACCCTGCCGGCGTCCCACAGCTCTTTGGCCTCGTTCCACGGCCCCTTGACCACGCGCATGCCGAACTTGCGCACGATGCGCCGGGCGCGCCGGGCGACGGGCCAGGCGACGCTGCCCACGACGGGACGCAGCCGGGGCGGGAGCGCGTCGGCGGCGGCCTGGGCCACCCGGACGGGGTCGGATTTGACCTTCGTCACGACGACGCGGGAAACGATGATCGGGTGCTGAACGAAACCTTTGAGAAGTCCACCGACGCCGGCTCGGGCGGACTTCGCGGAAACCTTGGAGGAGTCTTGACGACTGGCGTCGGATGCCACGCGGTGACCGTACCATAGGCAACGTTTTTCCCCTTCCGCTATGAAAGGCGAGGTCAATGAGGGAGAACCCCCTGGTCCTGCACGTATTGGGCGCCCGTCCCAATTTCGTGAAAGCGGCCCCGGTGGTGCGGGCACTCGGTGAACTCGGCGTGCGGCAGGGCATCATCCACACTGGTCAGCACTATGACGCGCTGATGTCGGACGTCTTCTTCGCCGACCTCGGCCTCCCCGAGCCCGTCGCGAACCTGGGGGTCGGCTCGGGCAGCCACGCCAAGCAGACCGCGGCGCTCCTCGTCGGCCTGGAGGAGGTCGTCCAGGAGCACGACCCCGACCTGGTCGTCGTCTACGGCGACGTGAACTCGACGCTGGCCGCGATCCTCGTCTGCTCCAAGCTCGGCGTCAGGACCGCGCACGTGGAGGCGGGGCTGCGCTCGTTCGACCGGGGCATGCCGGAGGAGGTCAACCGGGTCGTCACCGACGCGCTGGCCGACCTGCTCTTCGCCACCTCCCCCGAGGCCCTGGCCTACCTGGCGAACGAGGGCGTGCCCGCGTCCAAGGTGCACCTGGTGGGCAACCCCATGATCGACAGCCTGTACTCGGCGCTGCCGTCGCTGGACCCGGCGCCCGTCGTGGAGCGGCTGGCCATACCGGCTCGTTATGCCGTGGCGACCCTGCACCGGCCCGCGAACGTGGACACCCCCGAGGCCGCCAAGGAGCTCGTGGACGCGGTGCTGCAGGTCTCGCGGCAGATCCCGATCGTGGTGCCGATCCACCCGCGCGGCAAGGCGCGGCTGGCCGAGGCGGGCCTGGTGGACGGGGAGTCGGTCAAGGTCGTCGACCCGCTCGGCTATGTGGACTTTCTCTCACTCGTACGCGGCGCCGCGCTGGTGGTCACGGACTCCGGCGGCGTCCAGGAGGAGACGACCGTGCTGGGCGTCCCCTGCCTGACCGTGCGGCCCAACACCGAGCGGCCGATCACGATCACGCACGGCACGAACCGCCTGGTCACGCCGACCCTCCTGCCGGCCGCCGCGGAGAAGGCGCTGGCCGACGGCGCCGCCACGCCGGCCGGCGAGCTGCCGGTGCTCTGGGACGGCCAGGCCGGGATGCGGATCGCACGGGTGATCTCCGCCTGGCTGAAGGGCGACAACCTCGCCCCCGCCTCTCAGGCCAAACGCCCCGAATAGTGGCCTTGTCCGCCGTAACATGACATACCTCCGCTAAGCGATAGGCGTATCACCATGGCCGAAACCCCTGAAGAGCCCACGTACCAGCGGCTCGGGCCCGTCAACTGGCTGCCCGAGGAGCGCAAGCTCGTCGAGCGATTCGAGGCCGAGGTCAGGGAGCTGCGGCGGCGGCTGGAGATCGCCGAGGCCAAGGCCGCGTACGCGAGCTGGAAGCTGGAGGCCACGCAGGCGAAGCGGACGTACAAGCTGGGTGAGGCCCTGGGCTCGAAGAGCCCGGGGAAGATCGTCGAGGCGGTCCGGTCGAAGGACAAGGCGCCGAAGCCGCCCGTACCGGTCTCCGAGGCGACCGAGCTCGCCAACCACCGGCCGCCGCTCGTCGAGGTGCCGGCGGTGAAGTGGCCGAAGGGGCCGGTCAACCGGCCGGACCTGAAGGTCGCGGTGATCCTGGACGACTTCTCCCGGATGGCCTTCAAGTACGAGTGGGACCAGATCGAGTTCGGGCTCAAGGACTGGCCGGAGATCTTCGCCGAGAAGCGGCCCGACCTGCTGTTCTGCGAGTCGGCCTGGCACGGGAACCAGGGTCGCTGGCGCTACCAGATGACCGGCACCAACGCGCCCAAGGAGCCGCTGCGCGAGCTGGTGGCCTGGTGCAGGCGGGAGGGCATCCCGACGGTCTTCTGGAACAAGGAGGACCCGCCGAACTTCGACTTCTTCATCGACACCGCCAAGCTGTTCGACTACGTGTTCACCTGCGACGGTGACATGGTGCCGAAATATCGGGAAATTTTGGGACACGATCGGGTTGATGTGCTGCAGTTCGCGGCCCAGCCCCGCGTGCACAACCCGATCCAGCAGCGGCAGGGACGCCTGCACGACGTGGTCTTCGCCGGGATGTACTTCCGCGACAAGCACCCCGAGCGCCGCGAGCAGATGGAGACCGTCATCGACCCGGTCAGGGAGCTGGGTCTGCACATCTTCGCGCGCAACGGCGAGGTGGACGAGAAGTACGCCTGGCCGGAGAAGTACCGGCCGCACATCGTGGGCGAGCTCCCCTACGACCAGATGCTGGCCGCGTACCGGATGTACAAGGTCTTCCTCAACGTCAACTCGGTGCTGGACTCGCCGACCATGTGCGCCCGCCGGGTCTTCGAGCTGTCCGCCTGCGCCACGCCTGTCGTGTCGGGGTGGTCACGGGCCGTCGAGGAGACCTTCGGCGACCTCGTCCCCATCGCGCGCGAGCCGGTCGAGTCGTACAACCAGGTCCTGCACCTGATCAACAGCCCCGAGCTGCGGGCCAGGATGGGGCACCTGGCGATGCGCGAGGTCTTCGACAAGCACCTGTTCTCGCACCGCGTGGACCAGATCCTCCAGGACCTCGGGCACCAGGTGCAGCCCAGGTCGCGCTCGATCTCGGTCGTGCTGCCCACCAACCGCGCCTCCCAGATCGAACACGCCATCTCCTCCGTGGCCCGCCAGATCCACCGGCCGCTCCAGCTCGTCATGGTGCTGCACGGGCTGGACATCGACCCGGTCGTGGTCGCCGACAAGGCCCGCATGGCGGGCATCACGGACGTCGTCGTCCTGCCCGCCGACGCGTCCCTGTCGCTCGGCGCCTGCATGAACCTGGGCATCTCGGCCGCCGAGGGTGACCTGATCGCCAAGATGGACGACGACAACCTGTACGGGGAGCACTACCTGTCGGACCTGGTGCGCGCGTTCGACTACTCCGACGCCGAGCTGGTCGGCAAGGGAGCGCACTACGCGTACTTCGAGGGCAGCAACACGACCATGCTCCGCCTGCCGGGGCTGGAGCACCGCTACTCCTTCCTGGTCCAGGGCGGTACGTTCCTCGGCAAGGCGGACATGTTCCGCTCGTACGGCTTCGCGGACATCACCCGTGGTGAGGACACCCACCTGGTGCGGCGGCTGAAGGAGGACTCCGTCAAGATCTACTCGGCGGACCGCTTCAACTTCGTCTACTGGCGCAGCGCGGACGCGTCGATGCACACCTGGCAGGCGGACCACATCAAGCTGACCCGCAACGCCCAGTTCTCCTTCGTCGGCCGCCCGGACGACCACGTCCTCATCTAGGCCGGCGTCCCTTTGAGGAGAGCAGCGGGGGGCGGCGCCGCCCTCCGTCCCCGGAAGGACCCCGGCCGAAGTGCGGCGGGTCAGTGGGTGATCTGGGCCAGGTTCTGGTCGGCGAGGCGGGCGAGCTCGTAGAGCCCCTGCGGCTTCACCCGCTGCCCCACCACCAGCATGCTCATGATCAGCGTCCCCCGCCGGATCATGACCGACCCGATCTGCGCGTTCTTCTGGCCCCCCGCCGCCGTCGTGAGGTAGGCCCGCGACTCGTCGCCCTTGGCCGGCATCGCGAGCATGCGCGTCTTGTAGGTCACCTGCGTACCGCTCACGTCCGCGGTGTAGGAGTTGCACTCCTTGGGCAGCGGTGCCGGGAAGGCCTTCCCGGGCAGCGCCACCACGGCCTGCGTGATCGAGCCGCGGTCGGCGGCGAAGGCGATCACCGCCGCCGGCGCCTTGGCGACGTCGGGACTGTCGGCGTCGAGCTGGGCCGCGCCCGCGCACTCCGGCCGCTGCAGCTTGGCCGCGCGGACGGCCGCGAGGCCCTGCTGGGTGGATTTGAGCGAGCCGAACGCGCCCAGCTCGGGCCCGTACGCGACGTGCATGCCCTTGGGCACCGGCAGCAGGGCGGCGCGCAGCCGGGCCGTCTCGGCGGAGGCCTGCGGCCCGGACGAGGCGGCGGACGCCGGCGCCGCCGACGGGGCCTTGTCGGCGGAACATCCGGCAATAGCCAGCAAACTCAGGAATATACCGGAAATGGGCTTCAGCATTCGTCCTCCAATTCGCTCCAGCGGCATTGTCAAAACGCTAGAGGAATGGACGACCGGACAGCCGAGTAACGTCGCTATTCGCGGGATTCAGTGGTTTTACGAACGATTTCCGGTTCGTTGCCGTTTGGCGATCCGCCGTTCAGCAGGGCTCTGGCCAGGCCCAATCCGGCACCCCCGAGCGTGAGCGCCTTGGCGAGCATTTCCTCGACGCCCTGCGCGCCGTTCAGGACCACCATGTGTTCGACGTTTCCGAACGCCTTCGAACCGGCCTCGACGATTTCCGGCCAGCGTTCGGCGAGTTGCTGCGCGACGACCGCCTCCTGGTTGCTCGCCAGCGCCTCCGCGCGGGCCTTGATGGCCTCCGCCTGCGCCAGGCCCTTGGCCCGCGCGGCCTCGGCCTCCGCGATGCCGCGCAGCCTGGTCGCCTCCGACTCCGCCTCGCCGCGCAGCCTGATGCCCTCGGCCTCGGCCTGCGCCTCGGCGACCGCCGCGCGCCGCGCCGCCTCCGCGAGCGTGACCTGCTCGTACGCCCTGGCGTCCGCGGGCCTGCGCACGTCGCCCTCCAGCCGCTTCTCGGCGAGCAGGGCCTCGCGTTCGGCGGCGGTCGTCTGCTGGACCACGACCTCCTGGCGGGCGGTGGCCTCGGCCAGCGGGCCCGCCTGCTTGGCCGCGGCCGACGCCCGGTCGATCTCGGCCTGGTACCCGGCCTGCTGGATGCGGGCCTCGCGGACCGCGGCGGCCTTCTTGATGGCGGCCTCCTGCTCGGCGGCGTTGGCCTCCTGGTCGCGGTGGGCCTCGGCGATCCTGGCCAGCGAGGCCACGGCGGCCGCGTGCGGGCGGCCGAGGTTGGAGATGTAGCCGGTGGCGTCGTCGATCTCCTGGATCTGCAGGGAGTCCACGTTCAGGCCGAGCTTGCTCATCTCGTCGGCCGACGACGTGCGGATCTCGTTGGTGAGCGCGTCCCGGTTGACGATCAGGTCCTCGACCGTGAGGTTGCCGATGATCGAGCGCAGGTGGCCCGAGAAGAGCTGGTGCGTCTTCTCGTCCACGGTCTTCTGCTGGTCGAGGAAGCGGCGGGCGGCGTTGGCGATGGAGACGAAGTCGTCGCCCACCTTGTAGATCACCACGCCGCGCACGTGCACCGGGATGCCCTGCTTGGTGACGCACTTGACCTCGAGCTGGGAGACGCGGCTGTCGAGCGACATGCGGCGTGCGGTCTGGAACCCCGGGACGACCAGCGCGCCCTTGCCCGTGACGATCTTGAAGCCGAGCGTCTCCCGGCCGCGGGCGCCCAGGCCCGAGATGAGGATCGCCTCGTTCGGCTCCGCGACCCGCCAGACCAGCTTGAAGGCCACGACGCAGATGAACGCGATGAGGGCGATGATGCCTGCGAGCATTAAGTCCATGACCTGCTCCCGGGAGGACGTCGTCGTATAAGTTGCCGACCAGACTTCCCGGCTCGCCCCAATTAGAAGGTACGCCCGCTCAAGGCGCTTTACTAGATATCTCCGGCTCCGTCCCATTGGGGGTCCCACTGGGAGTGGCGCCGTTGAGCAGGGCCCTGGCCAGGCCGATCCCGGCGCCGCCGAGCGTGAGGGCCTTGGCCAGCAGTTCCTCGACACCCTGGGCGCCGTTCAGCACCACCATGTGGTCCACGTTCCCGAACGCCTTCGCGCCCGCCTCCACGACCTCCGGCCAGCGCTCGGCGAGCTGCTGGGCGATGACCGCCTCCTGGTTCTCCTTCAGCGCCTCGGCACGGGCCCTGATCGCCTGCGCCTCCGCCAGGCCCTTGGCCTCCGACGCCTCGGCCTCGGCCAGGCCCAGCGCCTTGGCGGCCTCGGCCTGGGCCAGACCGCGGGCCCGGGCGGCCTGGGCCTCGGCCTCACCGGCGATCTTCGTGGCGGCGCCGGAGGCCTCGCCGCGCAGCCGTACGGACTCGGCGTCCGCCGCGGCCGCCAGCTTGACCTGGGAGGCCTGCGCGGCGGCGCGCAGCTCGGTCTCCCTGGCCTCCGCCTCCGCCTGCGCGATGCGGGCGTCGCGCTCGGCCTGGGAGAGCGTGACGGTCTCGTACGCCTTGGCGTCGGCGGGCTTGCGCACCTGCGACTGCAGCCGCTGCTCGGCGAGCTTGGCCTCCAGCTCGGCGGCCCTCGTCTCCTGGACCACCACCTCCTGGCGGGCGGTCGCCTCCGACAGCGGGCCCGCCTGGCGGGCCGTGGCCTGGGCCTGGTCGATCTCGGCCTGGTAGGAGGCCTCCTTGATGCGGGAGTCGCGGCGGGCCGCGGCCATGTTGGCGGCGGCGATCTGCTCGGCCTCGGTGGCCTCCTGGTCGCGCTGGGCCTGGGCGATGCGGGCGGTGGAGGCGACCTTGGCGGCGTGCGGCTTGCCGAGGTTGACGATGTAGCCGGTCTCGTCGTCGATCTCCTGGATCTGCAGGGAGTCGACGATCAGGCCCAGCTTGCTCATCTCGTCGGCGGCCGAGGCCCTGGTCTCGCTGGTCAGGCGCTCGCGGTTGAGTATGAGGTCCTCGATGGTGAGGTTGCCGATGATCGAGCGCAGGTGGCCGGTGAACAGCTCGTGGATGGCGCTCGTCATGAAGTCCTGCTGGTCGAGGAAGCGGCGGGCGGCGTTGGCGATGGAGGACAGGTCGTCGCCGACCTTGTAGATGACCACGCCGCGGATGTGCACGGGGATGCCCTGCTGGGTGACGCAGGAGACCTGGAGGTTGGCGGCCCTGGTGTCCAGCCGCAGCCGCCTGGCCGCCTGGAACCCGGGCAGCACCGCCGCGCCCTTGCCTGTGATGATCTTGAAGCCCAGGCTGTCGACGCCCTCGCCGCGACGGCGGGCGCCCAGCCCGGAGATGATCAGGGCCTCGTTGGGTTCCGCGACCCGCCACACGGCCTTGAACAGCAGGATGATGATGACTGCGGCGGCGACGATGCCGCCGGCGGCGATGTAGAACTCGGGGGACATCGGAGCGGCCTCCCTTAGACGAGCGCCCTGACCACGTAGACGGTCCGCGGGGGGAAGTACTCGACCACGACCACGATGGATCCGGTCAGGAACTCCTCGTCGGGCACGCTGGGATGTGCGTAGAACGCCTCCACGCCGCCCCTGACCGGGATCATGACCTCGCCGACGAGCCCTGGGCCGATCTTTCCCGTGACCCTGCCCTGCTTGCCGACCACCTGACTCCCCCCGCTCGCGATATTCCGGACGCTACTCCAAACGAGCATTCGCGGTAATAGGCCGCATGAAAGATTCCGGCGGGCCCGGCTACTCGGACATTCGGGACGATCGGCCCTTGAGACGACGATTGACGTCTGAGGAACGGGGTATTCGCGGTTCGACGGTTTGGGCTCGGCCTGGCGGCGCCGTCACGGGAGCCCTCCGCCCTGTGGAGGTGAAGGCGCTGTGAAACTGTGGCTGCGGGTCTTCCTGATCGGGTTCGTCTTGTGGCTGGCCAGCGTCGGGGTCACCGCCTGGACGGCCAACTCCAACCTCGTGCCGACCGTGGTGCTGTTCGGCAGCTTCCTGGTGCCCGTGACGTTCGTGGTGTGGGCGTACGGGCGCGACCGCTCGCCGCAGGTGACGGTCGAGCTGCTGTTCGTGGCGTTCGTGGTGGGCGGCGTGCTGGGCGTGCTCGGCGCCTCCCTCCTCGAGAGCCTGCTGATCCGCCCGTCGATCGTCATGTACGTCCTCGTCGGCCTCATCGAGGAGGGCGCGAAGCTCGGCGCGCTGATGTTCGTCACCAGGAGGATGGCCCGGCGTTCCGCCCGGGACGGCATCGTGCTCGGCGCCACCGTCGGCTTCGGCTTCGCCGCGTTCGAGAGCGCCGGGTACGCCTTCAACGCCCTCTTCACCGCCGACGGCCTGTCGCTGTCCCAGCTCGTCGAGACCGAGGTGCTGCGCGGCATCCTGTCGCCCGTCGGGCACGGCCTGTGGACGGCCATCGCGGGCGGCGTGCTGTTCGCGGCGCGCGGCCGGATCACCGGCTCCGTCGTCCTGGCCTACCTCGGTGTCTCGCTGCTGCACGCCCTCTGGGACTCCATGACCGCCATCGCGATCGCGATCATGCTCGTGCTGACCGGCCAGCCGTGGCAGTGGGAGCTCCTACGCATCGGTCGGGTCCCGAACGTGACCGCGTGGCAGGTGCACGTGTACACCGTGCTCAACTGGGCCGGGCTCATCGCGATCTCCCTGGTAGCGCTGCTGTGGCTGCGGACGATCGCCGCCAGGGCGCGTCGCGATCGCGAGATCTTGTCCCAATAATCACGGTAATGAACGTGTTCCTCCCACTGCGCCGGAACCATAAACGGTGCTAGTCTCCTATGCGATCTTCCGGAGGTGTATTTACACAAGGTGTGGAAATGCCCCCGACTCGAGGTTGGGACATGGGCTCGCGAAACCGGTCAATTCGGTTCAAGATCTTCTTATTGTTGCTGCTACCCCTTCTGTCTCTGAGCGCGCTCTGGGGTTTCGTCCTCAACCTCACCATGGGCGACGCCCAGTCACTGCTCCGCGCGAACACGCTCTATCGGACTATCGGCGTCACCTCCACGGACCTGGGACTACAGCTGCAGGCCGAGCGGGTGCGCTCTGCCGAGACGCTCACTACGCGTAAGCTCACCTCGGTGCTCAGCGCCCAGCGCGCCCGCACCGACCGGTCGGTCACCAACTTCAAGCTGGCCGTCATGGAGGCCGGCGACTCGGTCGGCGACGACCTGCGACTGCCGCTCGACACCCTCGAATCCGCCCTCGGCCGCCTCGCGGCGATCAGGGCCGACATCGACGGCGGCCTCGGCTCCCGGCTGGCCGGGCTGAACGAGTACAACCGCATCCTTGACGGGATCTTCACCCTCTACGACCACCTGGTCTCCGTCTCCGACCTGACGATCTTCCAGCAGGCGTCCTCGCTGCAGGCCATGGGCATGGCCAGGGAGTACATCGCCAGGGAGCACGCGCTCATCATCGGGGCGCTGGCCGACCGCCGGCTCACCGCGCCCGAGGTCTCCGCCTTCACCGAGTACGCGGCCTCCAGGAAGTTCCTGCACGCGCGCGGCCTGGCCGGGCTCGACGTGGCGCTGCGCCGGCCGTACGAGCAGGTCTTCGCCACCGAGACGTTCCAGACCTTCGCCACCACGGAGGCGCGGATCATCAAGACGGGCAGCCCGCCCCCCACCGCCGAGGCGTGGACCGAGGCCGTCGACCAGCTCACCTCGCGGCTCGACCAGCTCGGCTCCTCCTCCGCCGGCGTGCTGGCCACGCGCACGTCCGAGGCCGCGACCTCCACCATCGTCAAGATCTCCGTCGCCGGCGGCGTGGGCTTGATCGCCGTGCTCGCGTCGATCATCATCTCTGTACGCTTCGGTCGCCGCCTGGCCGGCGAGCTGGCCGGGCTGCGCACCGCCGCGATCGAGCTGTCGCAGAGCCGGCTGCCCGACATCGTCGAGCGGCTGCGCAGGGGCGAGGACGTCGACGTGCGGAAGGAGGCCAAGGCGATCAAGGTGCACGGTTCCGCCGAGATCAGCGACGTCGCCAGGGCCTTCGGCTCCGTGCAGCGCACCGCCGTGACGGCGGCGGTCGGCCAGGCCGCGATGCGGCGCGGGGTCGGCCAGGTCTTCCTCAACCTCGCCCGGCGCAAGCAGGGCCTGCTGCACCGGCAGCTGTCGCTGCTGGACGCCATGCAGCGCCGTACGCACGACCCCGACCGGCTCGAGGAGCTCTTCCGCCTCGACCACCTGACCACCCGCATGCGCCGGCACGCGGAGAGCCTGATGATCCTCTCCGGGTCGGCGCCGGGACGGGCCTGGCGCAAGCCGGTGCCCGTGATCGACATCGTCCGCGCGGCCATCGCCGAGATCGAGGACTACACCAGGGTCACCGTCGAGGGCATGCCGGTCGCCGCGGTCGACGGCACCGCTGCCGCCGACCTCACCCACCTGGTGGCCGAGCTGGTCGAGAACGCCACCATCTACTCGCCGCCGGACACCACGGTCCAGGTGCGCGGCGACCTGGTGAGCAACGGATACGTCATCGAGGTGGAGGACCGCGGGCTCGGGCTGTCGGTCGCCGAGTACTCGGCGTTCAACACGCGGATGGCCGCGCCTCCGGAGTTCGACCTGGCCGACAGCGACAGGCTGGGCCTGTTCGTGGTGGCCAAGCTGGCGCAACAGTACGGGATCAAGGTGCTGCTGCGGCGGTCGCCCTTCGGCGGGACGACGGCCATCGTGCTCGTGCCGCGTTCGATGGTGACCGAGCAGGCGGCGCTGGAGGCGGGCGACATCGACGGCAAGGCCGATCTGCCGAGCCGTACGCGGAAGAAGGCGCTCGCCGTGGTGACCTCCGGCACGCACGCGGGACTGCCCAGACGGGTGCGCCAGACCAACCTGGCGCAGCAGCTCAAGGAGAGCCCGCCGCTCGGGCAGGAGCGGGCTCCCGAGCAGGAGCCGCGTGGCCAGGAGCCGCCGCCCGAACGCTCTCCTGACGAGGTAAGGGACTTGTTCTCCGCGTTCCAGCGGGGGACCCAACGCGCCCGAGAAGAAGCCTCTGAGGAGGGGCCCATGAGTAAGGGGGATGCATGACTTTGCCGACCACCAACACCGGTGAGCTCAACTGGCTGCTGGACGATCTTGCCACCAGGGTCGCCGCGGTGCGCCAGGCCGTCATCTTGTCGACCGACGGCCTCGCGATTGGGTACTCGAAGGGCTTGGTCCGGGAGGACGCCGAGCATCTGTCGGCGGTTGCGGCCGGGTTCCAGAGCCTGGCCCGTGGCACCGGACGCCATTTCGGCGGCGGCGACGTGCGTCAGACCATTGTGGAGATGGAGTCGGCCTTCCTGTTCGTGACAGCGGCGGGACAGGGCACCTGCCTGGCCGTGATCGCCGATGCGAACGTGGACGTCGGCCACATCGCCTACGAGATGGCGATGCTGGTCAAGCGGGTTGGCCAGCACATCACCACCAATCCGCGCGCTGGAGCGTCATGAGCGATAGCCCGCAGTGGTTCGATGAGGACGCGGGGCCCGTCGTTCGGCCCTATGCTCTCATCCGCGGCCGTACGCGTTCCTCAGGGGACATGTTCGACCTCGTGGCAACCGTGCGCGCCGTCGGCGACCCGTCTGGCGAGCTCGGTCCCGAACAGCAGCTCATCCTGCGGGCAGCACGTAATCCGATCTCGGTGGCCGACCTGGCCGTCGAGCTCGACCTGCCCGTCGGCGTCGTCCGGGTCCTGCTGGGCGACATGCGTGACCACGGGCTCATCTCGGTGTCGTCGCCCTCATCCGGAGGGTCGCGGTCGAATGAGCGCATTCTCAAGGAAGTGATCAATGGACTCCGTGCTCTCTGAGGACCCCGTCGCGCTGAAGATTCTCATCGCAGGGGGGTTCGGCGTCGGCAAGACCACACTGGTCGGGGCGGTCAGCGAGATCAAGCCGCTGCGCACGGAAGAGGTGCTCTCCGACCGTGGGATCGGGATCGACGACCTCGACGGCGTGGAGGCCAAGAACACCACGACCGTGGCGATGGACTTCGGCCGCATCACGATCCGCGACGGGCTGGTCGTGTACCTGTTCGGGACGCCCGGGCAGGAGCGGTTCTGGTTCATGTGGGACGAGCTGTCCTACGGCGCGCTGGGGGCCGTCGTCATCGCGGACACGCGCCGGCTGACCGACTGCTTCCCGTCCGTCGACTACTTCGAGCAGCGCGGCACGCCGTTCGTGGTGGCCGTCAACTGCTTCGAGGGGGCGGCGCGGCACAGCGTCGAGGACGTGCGCATCGCGCTCGACCTGGACGACGACGTGCCGGTCATGCTGTGCGACGTGCGGCGGCGCACCTCCGCCAAGGAAGTCATGATCGCCCTCGTGGAGCACTCCCTGCGGACGCTGACCTCGGCGAACTAGAGCGCCCTGAGGCCGTTGATCACCTCTCGGAGCAGGCTCTCCGTGGGCGTCGCGGCCTTGTCGCGCGGCGGGCGGACCGTGACCAGTCCGTGGTCGAGCAGGTCGCCCAGCAGGACTCTCACGACGCCGACGGGCAGGCCCAGATCCGAGGCGACCTCGGCGACGGGCCTGGTCTGGCCTGCCACGACGCCCAGCAACCGCCGGTGCTGAGCGCTGAGCTCCGCCTTGGCCGGGACGGGCAGCCCCGTCCCGGCGACGGTCGCCAGCAGGTCGAGCGCGTTGGAGGAAGTGGGCCTGGTGCGCCCACGCGCGACCGCGTACGGCCGCACGACGGGCCCCGCCTCCTCATCGACCCACTCGTGCTCGCCGCTCACGATTGAGATCCCCCATCCTGGTCACTGGCGTCCTGCCGCCCGCGTTGCCAGCCCGACTGGAGCGAGGAGAGCAGCGCCCTGGTCTCCTCTGGTGAGCGCTCCTCGGCCGGCGGCGCCGGTGGCGGTGTCTGCTTGAGCCGCTGCGGCAGGCCCGCCTGCCGCTCGGGCTGCGGCAAGCCGGTCTCCCTCTGCCGCTCGCGCTGCGGGAGCCCCGTCTCCCTCTGGCGGTCACGCTGTGGCAACCCGGTCTCCCGCTGCCGCTGGCGGCGCGGCAGGTCGGGCTCCTGCTGCTGCGGCAGGGCCACCGGGCCGCTGCCTGTCTGCTGCTGTGACGCCTGCTGGGGCACGGCCACGGGGCCGGTCCCGCCCGCCTGCTGGCCCCGCTTGCTGGTACGGACCCGGCGCGGCAGCTCACCGGGCCCTGTGGGCTCCTGCCGGACCTCACCGCGGCCGAGCACCGAGACCGAGACGGACTCGAACTCCAGCGGCTGCACCGGGGTCGCCATGGGCTCCACCAGGGAGCCGGGCACGAGCACGATGGCGGTGGTGCCGCCGTACGGCGAGGGCTTGAGCGTCACCTTGACGCCGTGCCTGGCCGCGAGCATGCCGACCACCGCGAAGCCCAGCCGTTCGGTCTGGGAGGGGTCGAACTCCTGCGGGCTGGCCAGGCGCGCGTTGATGCCCCTGCGGACGGCATCGTCCATGCCCAGGCCGCGGTCCTCGATCTCGACGGCGAAGCCCCGGCCGACCATCTCGCCGCGTACGGAGACCTCGTTGCTGGGCGAGGAGAAGGAGGCGGCGTTCTCGATCAGCTCGGCGAACAGGTGCATGAGGTCGGCCACCGCCGCGCCCGAGACGCCGCACTCGTTCATCGGGTAGACGCGGACCCGGGTGTACTCCTCGACCTGGGCCGCCGCGCCGCTCAGCACGTCCTCGATCGGGATGACGCCGCGCCACCTGCGGCCCGCCGCGCCGCCCGAGAGCAGCACCAGGCCCTCGGCGTGGCGGCGCATGCGGGTGGTCAGGTGGTCGAGCCTGAACAGGCGCTCCAGCGCCTCCGGCTCCTCCGTCTGGCGCTGCATCTCGTCGAGCATCTTGAGCTGGCGCTGCAGCAGCGACTGGCTGCGCCTGGCGAGGTTGCGCAGCGCCTGCGACACGCCCTCGCGCAGCCTGGCCTGCTCGACGGCCGCGTCCACGGCCGTGCTCTGCACGCTGTCGAACGCCGCGGCCAGGTCGGTGACCTCGCTGGTCGACCCTCGGCCCACCGTGATGGGCGGCGCCTCGGTGGCGATGTCCACGCTCTCGCCCTTGCGCAGCTTCGTCACGACGTCCGGCAGCCGGATCTCGGCCAGGTCCAGCGCGGTACGGCGCAGCGTCCTCATCTCGCGGGTGAGCCTGCGGCCGACCTTGATCGAGATGACGATGGAGAAGATGACGGCGATAAGGCCGAGCGCGCCCGCGATGGCGGCCCGCACCACGATGCCGATGCCCGCGGGCTCCATCCTGGCCAGCAGCTTGTCGCCGGTGCGCCAGACGGCCTCGCGGTATTCCTTCTGGACCTGCTCGGACACGCCCCGCCACAGCTCGACGTCCACCGGCTGGCCGGAGATGTAGCTCTCCAGCAGGTTCTCCATGGTGCCGTAGCGCGGGGAGTAGTACAGCTTCTCGAACGGGGCCCGCAGCTCGGTGTCGAGGTTGGCCAGGGCCTTGGGGAACAGGTACGTCCGGGTGTTGTCCAGGCCGGCCAGCAGGTGGAGGTCGGCGTGCATGGTCATCCGGCCGTTACTGGCGACGATCAGCGCGTGCTCCCGGCTCAGCAGCTCGCGTACCTCGTCGGCGGCGATCAGGCCCTGCGCCTGGAGCGCCATCTGGAGGTCGGTGCTGACCATCATCCTGGAGTACAGCAGGTGGATCTCGTCGGAGACCTTCGCGTACTCGGTGACGAGGGTGCCGGGGGTGAGCTTGCGGTCGTCCACCTTGCGGCGGATGTCCGGGATCCGGTTGATCGCCTCGAAGACGTTCTGGAGCTGGGTCTTCATGTCCTGCGTGAGTGCCGACTGCACGTCCTCGGACGTGGCGCGCTCGCGCAGCGTCTTGCGGTTGTTGTCGACCTTGGCGCGCGCCTTGTTCAGCGCGTCGGGGTCCGTGACCGTGCCCGCGATCCGCTCGGCGGAGGCCAGGCGCTCGGTCTGGAGGTTGGAGATCAGGCCGTCGGCGTTGTTGATGACGCCCGTCCAGATCGTCTCGACCTTGAGCAGGTTGAGCGCGTCCCCCGACGTGGTGCTCGCGGCGAAGCCCCAGAGTGCGACCAGGGAGACCAAGGGGATGACGAGCAGCGTCGAGATCTTGAATCTGATGGATCTGCCCGATGCCATGACACCCGCTCCCGGATAGAAGATCGCGGGAGAGAATAGCATCGAAACAGGTGGTTTTAAGATCGACTTGCGATAAATCTGTGATATGTCAGGAAATCTGCATGTTGCGCAGCAGCCCGCCGACTGACCGGACGCCAGGTCAGCCACGCCAGCCACGCGGCCAGCACACCCAGCAACGTCACCTCGGCGCCCAGCAGCAACCGCTCGACGAGGCCGATCATCACCCGCTCGCCGGGCAGGGCCACGTACGTGATCGCCAGCAGCCCGAACCCCCCGGCCAGGGTCACCCACTCCACCACCCGCGCCACAGGCTTCCAGCGGGCGTCTGAGCCCAGTCTGGGCACCATCAACAAACCGGCGGCGGGCAGGCTCACGAACGCCGCGACGGACACGTACCGGTGGATCTGGGCCGCGAGGTCGAGATCCGCCCCGAGGGGTGTGGTCGGGACCAGGGCCGCAACGACCAGAGCCCCTGACCACACCCCCAGCAACCACTGAGGCATCCCCCGCACCGGCGCACCGGCCGCCCGCAACCCCACGAGCAGCGCCAGGGACCCCAACCCGAGCACCGCCATGGCGACCTCCGTGACGCCCCCGCGGTCGGACACGGCGTATTCGCTGACGGTCACGTTCATGGGGTCGAGCTGGGGATCGGGCCCGAACTGCCCGACCAGCACGGCGACCACCGAGAACAGGATCGCGGCACAGGCGATCAGGGGGGAGAGCCTCTTCACTGCGGTCATGGAGCAACTCTCCCGCCGGGGGCGGCCCTCTCACATCGGGCTCCGCCCCCGAGCCGACCCTGACCCGACCCTGAGGGCTGGTTACGGCTGTATGACCGACAGCACGTTCCCCGCCGGGTCCGTGAACCAGGCGATGGGACCGCCCTCACCGCGCATAACGCCCTTCGCGTCCTGCGGGAAGCCCTCGTAGCGCTCGAAGCGCACCCCCCGCCCCGCCAGCTCGTCCACCGCCTTGTCGATGTCCTCGACCGGGAAGTTGAGGATCGTGAACGTGGCCGGGGTGTGGTTCTCCTTCGGGTAGATCAGGATGTCGGCGCCCCCGGCGATGTGGAGCGTCAGCAGCCCGTGCTCCTCCGACACGCGCAGCCCCAGGGTCTCCCCGTAGAACCGCCTGGCCGCCGCTGTGTCGTTCACCGAGAAACCGCTGAACGCCTTCGTGGTCCCGAACATGATCGCCTCCCCCTACTTCACATGCCTGCCCGATGGGCCTCGCTGAGCTGGATGATCTGGACGTAGTTGCCGTCCGGGTCGATCGCGGTGGCGAACAGGCTGCCGTCGCGGTCCTCGACCTCCGCCAGCCACGTCACGCCCGCGCTGTCCATGCGCGCGGCGACCGCGCGGGCGTCGGCCACGTCGAAGTTCAGGATCACCCTGCCGGGCTCGGGGTTCTTGTCCGACACATCCGTCCGCGTGTCGATGAACAGGTAGAACTCGCCGAACTTGAGCACCCCGTACCCGCCGACGTCGGAGTTGTCCTCCGGGTCGAGGGCGTTGACGTACCAGGTGCGCAGACGCTCGGGGTTCGTGCTGGCGAGCAGCAGACTGCCGAGAACGGGTCGCCTCATCGCGAGTTCCTCCGATGGTGTTGACGTGCTTTCCATCAGACAGACCGGACAGGGCGGGAGAACTCATCGCTGAACGCAAAAAAACCTCCGCGCGGCGCGCCCAGCCTGGCGTGCCGCGCGGAGTTCGGCGCCGTAGGTCAGCCTGTGCGGAGGGTGAGCCCGTAGACGCTCAGGATCTCGTTGACGGGCTGGTGGTACGTGGTCCCGCCGACGGAGCAGTTGCCGGAGCCGCCCGAGGTGACGCCCTGGGCCTGGCTGCCCGAGATGAACGAGCCGCCGGAGTCGCCGGGCTCGGCGCAGGCGCTGGTGCGGGTCAGGCCGGTGACGGTGCCCTGCGGGTACGTGACCGTGGCGTTGTGCTGCTGGATGGTGCCGCAGCGCCAGCCGGTGGTCGAACCGGAGCGGCAGATGGACGAGCCCACCGCGGCCTGGGTGGAGCCGCGGACGATCACGTTCGCGCCGCCGGAGCCGCGTACCCACGGCTGCGCGGTGTTGCCGGGAGCGGCGACCCACGCGTAGTCGTTACCCGGGAAGGACGCGCCCTGGAAGGTGCCCGTCGGGTTGGTGGTGTTGGTGGCCACGCGGCAGTGCCCGGCGGTGACGAAGCCGGGGGTGCTGCCCCTGGTGACCGAGAAGCCGACGCTGCAGCGGCTGGAGCCGATGTAGAACGGGGCGCCGCCGATGATGTTGATGAGCGGCACGGGCCGCTCGGCGGTCGCCGCCACGCTGACCGCGCTCCTGTCCACGCCCGCGGCCTTGGCCAGGGCCTCGGCGGCCTCCACCGTGGGCGCCTGGATGGCGACGCTGTTGGTCTTCACGTCCACGAACCAGAGCGCCGCCCCGGCCTGGGCCTTCTTCGGCGCCTGGTCGAGCTGCTGCACGACCGCGTCGAGCTGGGCGAGCGAGCGCGCGACCACGACCGGCTCGGCGCCCTGCGCCTTGATGGTGCCGGTGGCGTTGGGGTCGGTGGTGGCGACCAGGAACTTGGAGGCGTCGTCGTTCAGCCAGGCCCCGCCGTACGACGCGCCGAGCTGGGAGGTGAGCGTGGCCTGCGTGGACGCGGCGCGTTCCTCGTTGGCCAGGCGGGCGTTGACCTGCTGCTCGGAGAGTCCGAGGTCCCGTTCGAGCGCGTCCACGACGGACGGGGGAAGGGATGGGGAGGCGGATTGAGGCGCCGGGTCGGCTGCTGCGGGGCTGAGGGGGGTGGCCAGGCAGGCGGCGAGGATGACGCCACCAACCAACGCACAGCGTTTACTCGACATGTGCACTCCTCGGGTGGGGGTGCTGTCAAGCTAACGGTTGCTAAGGCGCCTGCCAGCATGCCAAAGAGCCTCTATTTCGGTGTTATGGGGGGTTTCGGACACCGGTGCCATAGCCCGATTTATCGCCTTAAAGGTGGGCGGCGTAGCAGGTCGCTATGGTCCCGTGGCTGGAGGTGTTCTCTTTGCGAAACGGTGTTCGCCATCTGCTCGGCGCCGGCGCGGGACTGCTGGCCACCCCGCTCATTGCAACCGGTTTCATCATCGGGGTCGCGCGTTATCGCCAGACGGCGGCCATGACCGTCGACTGGGTCGTGCCGGCCGTGTTCGTCGGGACGGTGGTCCTCATCGGAGTACTGGCCGGGTCGAGGATCTCGCCGCTCGCCTCGCTGCTGCCCGGCCTGGCCTTCCTGGGTCTCATCGGAGCGGCGCTGGTGCGCATGGCTCTGGGCGGTGACCACCGGATGGGGTTCGACGACGTGCCGAGCCGGTTTCTCGAGGGCTACATGGCCCTGCTCTACACCTGGTCGCTCCCCACGGGGTGCATCCTGCTGACCGCCTCGCTCTTCCCCTCGCGCTGGCGGGCGGCCAGGACCGACCCGCCCCCGCCGCCTCAGCCCCCGCAGGAGGCCCCGGGGCCGCCGCCGCTGCCCAAGCGGATCCCGTCCTCCCACCGCTGAGGACCGGGATCGTCAGGCGGACTTGGCCTCCGGCAGCGGGATCCACTTGTGCGCCCAGGTCACCAGCTCGTCCAGCACCGGCCGCAGCTCCTGCCCCATCTCGGTCAGGTGGTATTCGACGCGCACCGGCGACGTGGGCAGCACGCGGCGCTCGATGAGCCCGGCGCTCTCCAGCTCGCGCAGCCGCCGGGCCAGCATCGTGTCGTTGATGCCGGGGATGGCCGCCTTGAGGTCGGCGTACCGGTGGGCGCCCTTGAAGATCATGTGGATCACCGCGCCCGACCACCGGGCGCCGATCAGCTCTAAGGCGATGTGGAAGCGCGCGCAGACCGAATCGAGACTCATGCCACAAATCCTACCCCCCGCTTGCTCAGAAATATGTAGCAGCTCAATAATGTTGAGTAGCTACACCGCCTGAGTGAAGGAGCATGCCATGGGCAAGCCGGTCCTGCAGATCGTCGTCGCCAGCACCCGTCCCGGCCGTGCCGGACGTCCCATCGCCGAGTGGTTCCACGGCAAGGCCGTGGAGTCGGGACTGTTCGAGGTCGAGCTGATCGACCTGGCGGAGGTCGCGCTGCCGTTCCTGGACGAGCCCAACCACCCCCGGCTCAAGCAGTATGTGAACGCGCACACCAAGGAGTGGAGCGCCACCGTCGAACGGGGCGACGCGTACGTGTTCGTGACCCCCGAGTACAACCACAGCTTCAACGCCGTGCTGAAGAACGCCCTCGACTACCTGCACCACGAGTGGCAGCACAAGGCGGCCGGGTTCGTCAGCTACGGCGGCGTCTCCGGCGGCACCCGCGCCGCGAACAGCCTGCGCCAGGTCACCAGCACGCTGCGGATGATCCCGGTGCTGGAGGCGGTGAACATCCCGTTCTACTCCCAGTTCATCGGCGAGGACGGCAAGGTGCACGCCAACGACGTCATGGACTCCGCCGCCGACGCCATGCTCGCCGAGCTGGTTAAGCTGACCGGCGCGTTGCGTTCGATGCGCGTCGCCTGAGCTACGCTGCCGGACGTGGCACTGGCTGTAGGTGTGGTGGTCCGTTACCGCAAGGCGGTGACGTACGGCGTGCACGCGCTGCTCGCCGCGCTGGAGAGCGCCGGGGTGGAGCACGAGCTGAGGCTCGGCACCACCCCTGAGGAGACCGCGGAGCACATCACGGCCAGCCGGGCCGACCGCGTGCTCGTGCTCTGGTCGTTCTACTCGCCCGACGCCGAGGCCATGGCCGCCGAGCTGGCCACGGTCAGGTCGCTGAGCGGCGGCCGGGGGCTGCACATCGCGGGCGGCGTGCACGCCACGGCCGAGCCGCAGCAGGTCATCGACGCGGGCTGGGACCTGGCGGGGATCGGCGAGGGCGAGACCACGATCATCTCCCTCGTCCGGGCGCTCCAGCAGGACGAGCCGCTCACCTCGGTGCCGGGGCTGGCGATCAAGGACGCCGACGGCGTCGCCCTGCGCACGAGGCCGGCGCCGCAGCTGCCGCTCGACGCGTTCCCCTCCTTCGTGGGCAGGAACGGGCCGATCGAGATCACCCGCGGCTGCCGCTACACCTGCCGCTTCTGCCAGACGCCGTTCATGTTCGGCGGGCAGTTCCGCCACCGCTCGGTCGCCAGCGTGCGCGAGCACGTGCGCGGGATGGTCGACAGGGGCCTGCGCGACATCCGCTTCATCACGCCGACCTCGCTCTCGTACGGCTCCCCCGGGCCCGATCCCGACCTGGGCAAGGTGGAGGAGCTGCTGGCCGGGGTCAAGGAGGAGCTGCCGCCGCGCGGCCGGGTGTTCTTCGGGAGCTTCCCCTCAGAGGTACGGCCCGAGCACGTCAGCCCCGAGGCCATGCGCATGCTCAAGCGCTACGTGGCCAACGACAACCTGATCATCGGCGCCCAGTCCGGCTCCGACAAGGTGCTGGCCGCCTCGGGCCGCGGCCACGACACCTCACCGGTGCGCGACGCCGTCAGGATCGCCGTCGAGCACGGCTTCCGGCCGAACGTCGACTTCATCTTCGGCATGCCGGGCGAGACCGAGGAGGACCAGGAGCAGTCGCTGAAGCTCGCCTCCGACCTGGCCGAGCTGGGGGCCCGCATCCACACCCACACGTTCATGCCGCTGCCCGGCACGCCGTGGCGGGACGCCGAGCCCGCGTTCATCCCGCTGGCGACCATGAGCGAGCTGGACCGGCTGGCGCAGCGCGGCGACGCCTACGGGCACTGGCGCAAGCAGGCCGAACACGCCGTACGGCTGGCCGAGACGGCCAAGGCCTACCCGCGCCGGGCACGGCGCCGGCGCACCGGCTAGTGATCGTCGTCGTCGAAGGTGTGCATGACCCGCTCGAACGCGTCACTGACGGGACGCAGCGCCTGCGCGAACGCGTTGACCAGCGGACCGAAGATCTCCGTCACCTCGGTCAGGAAGTCGGGACTCTTGGTTTCGGGAGGCGACCAGCGCATGGCGTCCGCGCTCAGCGTCTCCCACTCGTCGACGACACCGTCGATGGCGTCGAGCACGTGGTCAGGATCGCTTGGCATGACCGTTCCCCGTGAAAGAAGGGTCGTATCACACCTACGGTACTTCAGACGGGGATGGACACGCCTACTCCGCCTCGGGTCTGGGCGCCGTACCTCTCCTTGTCGGCGGCCAGGTCGAGCGGGCGGATACTGGAGCGCGCGGCGAGGACCTCGTCGGTGATCTGCGCGGCCGGCACCAGCCACGACACCTCGAACTCCAGCCCGTCGGGGTCCTTCGCGTACAGCGCCTTGGTCGTGCCGTGGTCGGACGAGCCGACCAGCGCGCCGAGCTCGCTCAGCTTGACCGCGACCCGCTCCAGCTCGTCGAGGGTGTCGACCTCCCACGCCAGGTGGTAGAGGCCCACGGACGTGCTGCCGGCCGGGGACGGGTCCGCCTTGGGGCCGATCTGGAACAGGCCCAGGTCGTGGTCGTTCGTCGAGCCGGGGGCCTGCAGGAAGGCGGCGCCCGGCATGCCCATCACGACGTCGAAGCCGAGGGCCTCGCGGTAAAAGCCGACGCTGCGTTCCACGTCGCGGACGTAAAGGACCGCGTGGTTGAGTCGCTGAACAGGCATGATGTGCCCCTTTCCGGGCGGAGTCCCGTCTCAAGTATATGAGAGTTCAACTAAATTGGGACCGTGACGAGATGGCTGGATGCGGACGAACAGCACACCTGGCGGAACTTCCTGGCGGCGACCCAGCTCATCAACGAGGCGCTCGACCGCCAGCTCCAGCGGGACGCGAGCATGCCGCACACGTACTACATGATCCTCGTGGCGCTCTCCGAGGCGCCCGGGCGGTCGATGCGGATGAGCGAGCTGGCCGCCAGGGCGCAGAGCTCGCAGAGCCGGCTGTCGCACGCCGTGGCGCGCCTGGAGGAGCGCGGGTGGGTCCGCCGCGAGCGCTGCCCCGACGACGGGCGCGGCAGCTTCGCGGTGCTCACGGACGCCGGGTTCGCCGCGCTGGCCGCCGCCGCGCCTGGACACGTCGAGGAGGTACGGCGGAGCCTGTTCGACGTGCTGACGCCCGAGCAGGTACGCCGGCTCGACGAGATTTGCGGCGCAGTGCGGAACACGCTGGAGGGGTAGCGAGCGAAGTGTCGTGCCGAGGCCGTAGGTTTCTCCGCGTACCCGAACAAGGAGAGGCCGATGCACGACACCGATGAGGCGCTGTTCAGGGCTGTCCACGGCATCGCGGGACGGTTCGCCGGCCAGCCCGTGCCCGTGGTGATGGAGGCGTTGCTGCGCCACCTGCCCAAGGCTCCGGGCCTCGAGGTGGCGGAGATCCGCAAGATCGCCGAGGAGATCAGCGTGGGACGTGATCCCTCGGGCTTGTGAACAGCTGATCGCCAGGGGAGCATCGAGACATGGACGAGCCAACCCCTGAAGACCGATTCACCTTCGGTCCGTGGACGGTGGGCCGGCAGCCGCTCGATCCGGTGGTGGCCGAACTCGGGGCCCATGACGTCACCTTCCACGACGACGACCTGCCGGCCGCCCAGCCCGATCGCGACCGGGCGATCGCGGCCTTCGGGAAAGCGCTTGCCAAACCGGGCTGGCCTACCGTGTCGAGGAGCTCGGCCTGCCCACGCTCAACCGCGGTGGGACGCCGGCCGATCGCGCCTCCGACGACTTCGATCCGAACGTCGCCGCCGCGCCTGGATACCATTTCACGCATCTCAACCAGCTTGCGCTGGAGCACTTGTTAGGAGTTCATGGGTGACGCTGGTCGCTGGGGTCGATTCCTCGACGCAGAGTTGCAAGGTCGTCATTCGTGACGCTGAGACGGGCGCGCTGGTCCGGCAGGGCCGCGCGCCGCATCCCGACGGCACGGAGGTGCATCCGTCGCACTGGTGGGACGCGTTGTTGCGGGCCATCGAGGACGCCGGCGGGCTGGACGACGTGCTCGCCGTCAGCGTGGGCGGGCAGCAGCATGGCATGGTCTGCCTGGACGAGTCCGGAAATGTCGTACGTGATGCCCTGTTGTGGAACGACACCCGCTCCGCACAGGCCGCCGCCGACCTCGTGACAGAGCTGGGCGGGCCGGAGGCCTGGGCCACCGCCGTCGGGTCGGTGCCGGTCGCCTCGTTCACGGTGACCAAGCTGCGCTGGCTGGCCGAGCACGAGCCGGACAACGCGGCCCGTACGGCGGCCGTCTGCCTGCCGCACGACTGGCTCTCCTGGCGCCTGGCCGGCGCGTTCGCCTCGGGGACCTTCTCGGCCGACTCCCCGGTGCCGCCGCTCGACCGGCTCGCCACGGACCGGGGGGACGCCTCGGGCACGGGCTACTGGTCGCCGTCGACGGGCACGTACCGGACAGATCTGCTGAAGCTGGCGTTCGGCTCGATCCCCCTGCTGCCCCACGTGCTGGGGCCGGACGAGGCGGCGTACGAAGGGGGCGCGGCGCTGATCGCCCCCGGCACGGGCGACAACATGGCGGCGGCGCTCGGCGTGGGCGCCCGTTCCGGCGACGTCGTGGTGTCGCTGGGCACCTCCGGCACCGTGTTCGCGGTCGCGGAGTCGCCCAGCGCCGACCCGACGGGCGCGGTGGCCGGCTTCGCCGACGCGACGGGTCGGTTCCTGCCGCTGGTGTGCACGCTCAACGCCGCCCGCGTCATGGACGCCGCCGCCCGCATCGCCGGGGTGAGCCTGGACGCGCTGAGCGATCTGGCTCTCCAGGCCCCGCCGGGGGCGGACGGGCTGACGCTGGTGCCGTACCTGGAGGGCGAGCGCACCCCCAACCGCCCGACCGCGACGGGCTCCGTCCACGGGCTGACCCTGGCCACCTCAACCCCCGCCCACCTGGCGCGGGCGGCCATCGAAGGCATGCTGTGCGGCCTCGCCGACGCCCTCGACGCGCTGGGCACCAAGCCGGAGCGGGTGCTGCTGATCGGCGGCGCGGCCCGTTCCGAGGCGGTCCGCCGCATCGCCCCGACGATCTTCGGCGTCCCGATCACGGTGCCGCCGCCGGCCGAGTACGTCGCCAACGGCGCCGCGTACCAGGCCGCCACGCTGGTCACCACGCCGGACTGGCGGTCGGAGGAGACGGAGACGTACGAAGGGGACGCCGTCCCCTCGATCCGCGACCGCTACACCCGCGCCACCACCCACATCCTCGACTGACTCCTTCGTTTCCGGACGCCTGTCCGGCTTGTTGCCGGTCGCCTGCCCGGCGCCCCTGACTTTCGACAGGGGCGCCGGTTGACCATCGGCCGATGACGGGCCCACCTCGGCGGCGCCAGGCTCGCTCCCATGAACACCCCCTCCTCTCTCACCGGCGCCCCGATGGCCACTCCCTTCCCCGGACGATGGATCGGCGGCGTGACGCTCATCGTGGGGCCGATGATCATGTGCGCCGGATACCTGCTGCGTTACCTGAGCACGGCCACCGCCCTCACCCCTCAGCAGCAGGCCTGGGCCGAGGCACAGCCCTTCGCCGCCTTCGGCCAGCTCCTCGCCCACACGTCGGCACCCGCCCTGCTCACCCTCTCCTACGCGGTGTTCGCGCTGGGGGCGCTGCTGCTCTTCCCCGCCTTCGTCGCCCTGGCCCAGCAGGTGGGCGGCCACCTCGCCCAGTGGGGCGCCACGCTGCTGGTCATCGGCCTGTTCGCCCGCCTGTACTTCGCCGGCGCCGACCAGACCGCCTTCCAGCTCACCGAGGCCATCGGCCTGGACCAGGCGACGAGCGCGACCATGAAGGAGTATGTGGACATCTCCTACGGACCGTGGCGGGTACCGGTCTGGGCCTCGGTCGGCCAGTACGCGGGCTCGCTGCTGCTGGCCATCGCCGCCTGGCGCTCGGGCCTCTTCGGCACCGCCCGCGCCGTGATGTTGCTGCTGGCAGGAGGTACGTGGATGGGCGTGCTGAAGGGCTCCTCCATCCCCGACGTGCTGGTCACCGGCCTGCTCTGCGTGGCCCTGGTCCCGCTCGGCGCCCGGATGCTCCGTGACCGGCTGCCCACCACGACCAGCCGGCCGAAGGCACTGAGTTGGTGAGCGGGTCAGGGCCTGCGGAGATGCCAGACGATCAAGGCGGGAGTGTCCTGATAGGCCACCGCCGCCGCTTCCGAACACCACCGCTGGGCGAGAGGACCACCGTGCCCGCCGGGCGACTCGCCCCACCGAGGTTCGTGACAGGCCACAATCTGCAGCCCTGCCTCGTGGATGGCGTTGATGTAGTCACTGGCCAGGAACCGGCTGGCCGGCATGGCTCGTACGCTCCCGTCCTGTCCCGCCACCCTCGGCACGCCTCCCAGATACAGCGACAGCGGATGGATGTCCGACAGCACCACATGCCCACCGGGGCGGACGGCACGGGCCAGTTCGGCCAGCGGCGGCCCCAGAGCCGGCAGCGATGAACGTCAACACGGCTACGAGCCGACGGCCGCCACGATCTCCGGGATCGGCATCACCGAGACCACCACGGGCACGGTCACGCCATTGCTTCCAGGAACGCGTGCAACCCAGCGGCGTCATCAAGACCCGTAGACGTTCGCAAGCGGCAGATAGGAACTGAAGTGGTCGGCCACGATATCCGCCACAGCCTCCGCATCAGCGGCCCCATCCACCTCCAGAACCCGGATGCCCAAACGACGAGCGGAACGAACGGCCTCATCGGCGACGAGTCGGTCTCGGGCGAGTCGATTGCGCTGTGCTCGATCAGGATCGCTGACTTGGTGATCGACTGCGGCGGCCCGGGGCAGCTCGCGAACCTGGCGCCGGCGGAACTCTTCGCTCGGCACCATGACGATCATCCGCCAGGTTGAGTCGATGATGGGAGCGACCAGTTCGGGACGCAGCCCCCAGCCTTCGGCGACGACCGGCCGCCCCGAAACCAGGCCACGCAGGTCATCCAGAGCCCATTCGAACCGCACGGGAAACCCGGCCAGGATCTCGTCGGCCATTTTCTGAGGGCTGCTGTTCACCCAGACGGCGTCCGGCTCAGGGTCCGCGATCGGCTCGCCAAGCCGCACGCGACGGGCGATCCGACGGTCATTGTGCGCACGTGCGTCGTGATAGTCGTAGTGATAGGCGGTCAGCCCGTACCGGGTGGCGAGCAGCCTGGCGACGGTGGATTTGCCGGCCCATTGTCCCCCTCCGATCCACAGGGCGTTGTGCAAGGTGCCGAACGGATCCCAGACCTCGCTGTTTGTGGCGTTCACGGTTACAGCATGGCGACGGCACCGACCAAAGAAACAGTCTTGTTCTACCTGCCCGGACGGGCGACGATCGTAAAGAGAGGCCCTTGTCGATGGGCCCGGCGGATCAGTCCGTCATGCGCAGGTCGATCGCGGTCAACAACGACGAAAGCCTGATGCCTTCCGCGGCCAGCGCCGCCGCACCCGCCTGTTCGCGATCAATGACGCACAATGCCTCACTGACCTGGGCCCCGAGGCTCCGCAGCTCAGCAGTGGACAGGACGATCTGGCCACCGCTGGTGACAACGTCCTCAACCACCAGAACCCGCCGCCCCACCACATCCGCGCCCTCGGCCAGTCGGCAGGTCCCGTACGTCTTGGCCTGCTTACGGACGAACGCGCACGGCAGACCGGTGTGCCGGCCAAGCGCGGTGACCACCGGAATCCCGCCCATCTCAAGCCCGGCCAACACCTCGACGTCCCCCGGGACCAGGGGCGCCATCGCCCGAGCGATGTCATCCAGCAGAACGGGGTCACCCTCGAACTTGTACTTGTCGAAGTACTCGGTGGCGGTACGTCCTGAGCGCAGCACGAAGTGGCCGGTGAGGTGGGCGGCGGCATGAATCCTGCGAGCCAGGTCAGAGCGCGTCACAGGCACCCAGTCTCCCAGAGGCAGGACCGCCCACACAGCCGAGAAGCAAGAACAGCCTCACCTCATGGTGGGCGGGTGCCACGTCCCGAAGTCCCACTCCTCGATCTCGCAGACACCCTCTGGATACGCCTGCCTCGCAACCTGCCGCATCGATCAAGGCACTTTTGCATTGTTACCAACAGTTATGGGCATATAGCTCTCCGTATCGCTAATAGGCCGTCTTGTCCGAAAGATGCCTATTTTGTCGGGGAGTGGAGGCATCGACGATGCGGAACGGCCGAACCATACTCGTCAGTACGTTCACGGCTACACTGCTGCTGACCGCAGGCTGCACCTCGGGTGGCTCGAACCCACCACCGCCCGCCGGCCCGCAGGAGCGGGCCCTCGCAGCCAAGCTGTCGATCACCCCGGCGAACGGCACGAAGAAGGTGCCCCCGGACGCCGGGGTCAGCGTCAAGGCCACCAACGGCAAGGTCACCAAGCTGACCGTCGCCGACGCCAAGGGGCATGAGGTACGCGGAACTCTTGGTGCGAACGGGACGTGGCACCCCACGTGGCCGCTGCAGCCCTCGACCGCGTACACGGTGAGCGCGCAGGCGACCGGCACGGACGGCAAGCCCGTCACCGCGCGGGCCACGTTCACCACGCTCAAGCCGAAGCGAGTGCTGGAGAGCGGCATGTCCCCGCTGGACGGCGAGAAGGTCGGCGTCGGCATGCCCGTCCAGCTCCTTCTGTCGCGCCCCGTGACCGCCAGGAGCGACCGGGCCGCGGTCGAGAAGTCGCTCGAGGTACGGATGTCGAAGCCGGTCGAGGGCGCGTGGAGCTGGGTGAGCGACCGCGAGGTCCAGTTCAGGCCGCGCGAGTACTGGCCGGTCGGCGAGAAGGTCACGGTGGTCGCGCACCTGGCCGGACTGCGGGCGGGCCGGGACCTGTGGGGCACCAGGGACCGCAGCCTGACGTTCACCGTCGGCGACGAGCACATCACCAAGATCCGCAATGCCACCCACCGGGCGGTCGTGCGGGAGAACGGCAAGGTCGTCAAGGCCATCCCGGTCAGCCTGGGCAAGAAGGGCGACGAGAGCTGGTCCGGCGTCATGATCGCCCAGGAGAAGGCCGCGTCGACCCTCATGGACTCGGCCACCATCGGCAGGCCCGGCGAGTACTACGCCCATACCAAGTGGAATGTCCGGATGACCTACAGCGGCATGTTCTTCCATGCCGCCCCCTGGTCGACCGGCGCGCAGGGCAACAGCAACGTCAGCCACGGCTGCGTGAACGCCAGCATGGCCAACGCCCGCTGGTTCTACAACTTCACGCAGCGGGGAGACATCATCGAGGTCACGGGGACGTCGCGGAAGCTCGAGTTCGGCAACGGGCCGACGCCGTGGGCGAAGTCATGGGATGACTGGCTCGCGGACAGCGCCCTCGGCAAGTCGATCAACGCCTAGAGTTAGCCGCTGGTGGTGAGCACTCCCGACGCCTGGCCGCCATGAGTCTTAAGGCCAGACCGTGCCAGGTGTGTCCACCTCTCACACTTCCCACATTGGGTGCGACTCTTCCAGAGAGCTCATCTGCCCCGTTCAAGCGCCGTCTATGGAAGGCGAATTGACGGTGTCCGTCTGTGCGGGCAGGATCTCGACTCGGTAGTTCATCCAGAGGATCTGAGGGACCTGGCCCTGTGACGGTCCGGCAACCTCCCCAGCGGGCAATCCGCGGGAAAGGTGCCAATGCCAGGAACGATGAGGGAGAGCTGATGAGCGTGCGGCTTGATGTTCCTGTCCTTTCCGGCGATCTGGTGCGGTTGGAGCCGCTGGCGATGCGGCACGCGGCGGATCTCGCGGAGGCGGCCGAGGAGGATCGGTCGTCCTACGATTTCACGCTGGTGCCTCGCGCTCGCGAGATACCGGACTACCTGGCGGCCCAGCTCGCCCGCGACGGGCTGACCCCATTCGCGCAGGTTCGGCTCACCGACGGCAAGGCGGTGGGATGCACCGGCCTGTGGGATCCTCGCAGGTGGCCGGACCGGCCGGACCTGCGCGCGATCGAGATCGGCTTCACCTGGCTGGCCGCCTCGGCACAGGGCACCGGGATCAATGCCGAGGCGAAGCTGTTGCTGCTGTCTTACGCGTTCGACGTGCTCGGCGTCGCCCGCGTCGACCTGAAGACCGACGCCCGCAACCATCGCTGCCGCCGGGCCTTGGAACGACTCGGCATCCCCTTCGAGGGCGTGCTGCGCGCCTGGTCCATGTCATGGGCGCACGGCGAGGAGGGCAAGGTCCGCGACTCGGCCATGTTCGCAGTGGTCGCCACCGAATGGCCTACCGTCAAACAGGTACTGCAAGCCCGCCTCACCGCCGTGAGCTCCCGTTCGCCGGCCCTCTGAGATGGGTGCGGTGAGGCGCCCCTGAGCACCTGAACACGACCTGTCAGTAAGTTCGGCCCCACCAGCCTGGCCACCCGGTGGCGGGGCTCGACCCGTGCCTGACCCATCACGCCGCCTTGTCACGGGGTCCGGAGTGGACCCCGCGACACGAGGTTGACATCCCATCAAGCAGCGTCGAGCGCTGCGGTGATCTTGCGGGTCATCTCGGCCAGGGTGGGGCTGGGCCGGCCCTGGTGGGTACGGGCGGCTGCTTCGAGGGCGACGCTGACGGTGCTGCGGAAGTTGTCGGCCTCGGCCGGATCCTGCTGCTTGAGCAGGCTCATGGATGCGGTCAGGGCCGGCAGCACCAGGTCGGCCAGGTCGGCGACGGACTTGCCGTACTTCACTCCCTTGGGCGCCTTGGTGAGCACGTGCCCGACCAGGCCGGTCGCGGAGGTCAGGGCGATGGAGCCTTCGGCGGCGACCTTGTGGGCCGAGCCGGCGGCACCAGCGGCGGACATCAGGGAGACGGCACCCCACGCGGCGGTCCGCAGGGTGAGCTTGTCCTGGTCGGAAAGGGTGATGGACATGGTGGCGTACTCCCTTGGCTCTGTTATGAAATGGGCTTCCACGAGAGGCGGGGGCGAGCTGGGCGTGCCCCGGTTCGCGCTCTGTGCATTCACTGTCGCCGACCGCTCTGATACCGGGCGGTTGGCGTGCTGACACGGCGGCTGACACCGGCACAGCATCCGACCCGATCGCCCCCGGGACACTGCCTGCCGCGCTCCTACGGGCGCAAGAAGGCCCAGACCGCGGAACGGCTCAAGGCTAGGAACAGGTGGACCGATCATGATCTGGCCTTCACCACGAAGCTTGGCGGCCCCGATCGAGCGCACGGAGGACCGAAATCAGCGGAAGTCCATCCTCAAGCAGGCCGTCGTACGGGACGCCCATGCCAACACTGCCCTCCTCATCGAGCAAGGCGTTCAGGAAATCCTCGGCCACATCCGTGTGACCACCACCGGGCGCGCCACACCCTCCAGATGAAAGACGCCCTCTGGGGTCTCCCTGATCAGTGGCGGTCAAGGTCCTCGATCGCCAGCACGACGGCTGTGATGAGAAACCCCAGCCCCACGCCCACCAGCGCGATCACCGCTGTGGTCGCATCGCCCCCTGTTCCGGTGAGAACGACCCAGCCGGCCACAACGAGGAACAACCAGCCGAGAAGGACGAGACTACGAGCACCACTACGGCGAGTTCCGCTGCTGCGCTTCAACGACCATCCTTCGGTTGGGTGAGGCTACGGATGATGTTCCATGCATCTTCGCTCAGGAAAGATCCAATGCATGCGCCCTTCCAGGAACACGGGGCGAGCAGCTCTCGGTGACGGTGGTGTTGCTGTGGGCCGACCAGACCGAGATGACCTATGAGGCGTGCCCGAGCCGGAGAGCAGCGAGACGAAGCTGCGCCATATCTCGCCGAGTGTCTGCAACCCGCTGCCCATAGAAGATCGAAAAAGGCCCTCTCCCCAACTACGGGAGAGGGCCTTTCACCTGCGGAGGATCGGGGATTTGAACCCCGGATGGGCGGTAAACCCAAACCGCATTAGCAGCTCTGGGCGTGGCCGTTCAGGACAGTTCCCCCTGGACCAATGCCACCACGCGGTCTTCCCCGAACGAGCTGAAACCACCGTGAACTGCAACCCAAACTGCAACCCCAGCCTGTCTGAGCAGCAGGCAGTCGCCGTTCAGTACCTGTGTTTCGCCGACTCCTGCTCGCCGATCTCTCGTCAGCCACTATCCCTGGTGGAGCGCAGCGGTCGTCGGGAATCGAACCCGCGCTGTCGCCGGACGCGCCAATCAGCAACGTCAACTGCGCCCGTCAACGGGCAACATGCGGTCGGCGCCGCCTCGATTACAGCACCCGCCTGCCCTCACCTCCATCTGATCTCCACCAACACGCAGCACGGCGAGCCAGATCTTTTCGGCAGTCACTTAATCCGGAATTCGGATGTTCAGTGACATGTATTGCGGAAATTGACTACATCGCTGTGCTGCCTGCTCGCCTGGCGTAGAGTTGAGCAGTTCATACCGGCCTCACTGGAGGCACCATCGCGAAGGACGGTTCAGTTGTGAGCCAGTCGAACGATTTCTTCATTACATATAACGGGAAGGATGAGGACTGGGCGACGTGGATCGCCGCGACGCTTGAGGCCGCCGGATACACAACGACTATTCAGGTATGGGATTTCCGCCCCGGGGACAACTTTATGGCAGCGATGGATCAAGCCTTGGCAACCTGCAGACGCACTCTTGGCGTACTCTCGTCCCACTATCTCACCTCTCTCTTCACCCGAGCGGAGTGGACAGCGGCCTATCGCCAGACATTGCTCGGGGAAACGCGCCGGTTCATTCCGATCAGGGTTGGCGAATGCGACGTGGCGCCGCTGCTCGGTCCGTTGGTCTACGTCGACCTGGTAGGCGCAGAGGAGAACGAGGCTCGCCATCGACTGCTAACCGGAGTCGCCGACTCAGCGAACCGGTCCCCGCGGGATCCCCGATTCCCAGGCACTACCAACCGTTGATCCCCCGTAGAAGCAGGCCAGGCGGCGGAGCACAGGAGATTCTTTGTCTGATACCGGATACACCAGACAATTTTTCATCAGTCATGCGGACGCCGACGTGCAGTGGGCGGAGTGGATCGCGTTCGAACTGGAAAACGCTGGCTACGGAGTAATCCTCAAGGCGTGGGATTTCCGGCCTGGGCATAACCTTCTCGACAAGATCGATGAGGCACTATCCGTCTGCCACCACACCCTCCACGTCATCTCCGCCAGGCATGACGCCGAGGTGGCCGCCCGCACCGCCGCTCAGTACCAAGGACTTCAGGGCAAAGAACGAGCCCTGATTCCCGTCCGGGTGGACGAGGCCGAAGACGATATTCCGCCATCGATAGGGGCACTCGTACCGATCGACCTCCGCAGCGTGGACGAGGATGAGGCCCGGCGCCGCCTGCTGGCCGCGGTGGAGGAGCGCGCGGAGCGGGTCCCACGAGCCGGCTTCCCTAACCGGCCCGCGAAGCAAGTTCGGTTCCCCGGGGCCGAGCAGGAGATCTGCCAACTTCGCGGACACCTCCCGGACCCTCGTTTTATTGGACGCGACGACATGATGGCGGATCTGTATCGCGCCCTACGAGCGGACCGACCGACCTCCGCTATCCAGGCGATCACCGGCCTGGGTGGGCTGGGCAAGACCCAGGTTGCCGTCGAATACGCTCTCCGACACGGCGGTGCGTACGACTTGGTGTGGTGGGTACGGGCCGAGGATCCGACCACATTGCGAGGAGACTACGCCGAGCTCGCCACTGAGTTGGATCTGCCGTTCGAAAAGGATGACCAGGCGATAGCAGCGCTTCGTCAGGCACTACGTCGCCGGAAAAACTGGCTGCTGATCTTCGACAACGCCGAGGACCCTGATGAGGTCTTGCCGCTGCTTCCAGAGAGACACACAGGACATGTGCTCATCACCTCCCGACGGTCGGAATGGCCCCATGCGGAACCCCGGAACCTGGATGTTCTCCCCGTCCCCGCCGCAGTGGAATATCTGCGGCAATGGGGAGGTATAGCCAGCACTAACACGGCAAGGGAATTGGCGGTAGCCCTGGGGTGCCTGCCTCTGGCGCTTGCACAGGCGGCGAGCGTCATCGCGGACGGAATGGCCGCCACCGACTACCTCAACCAACTCCACAAGCAGTCGCCAGAACTGTTCGTGCAGGGACGAACCGGAAACCATCAGGCGACCATCGCCTCCACATGGCGAGTATCCTTCGACCGCCTAGCCGACCAGTCCCCGGCCGCCGTGGCCCTGTTCCGCCTGGCCGCGTTCCTCGGGGCCGAGGCGATCCCACTGGACCGGATCGTTCCGGTATCGGGCTTGCCTGCCGAGTTGACCGAGGCGCTGGCGAACCCGTTCCTCCGTACTAGGGCCACTCAGGCCCTCCGGGAGTACTCCCTGGCAAAGACCGGTGACGGCCTCATGTCGATCCATCGAATGGTGCAAGCCGTCACCCGGTCCGAACTCGCTGCGGAAGAGCCCCGCTGGGCAGGATATGCGCTCGCGACAATGAGCACCGCGTTTCCCCATGAGGTACAGGATCCCCCGTCTTGGCCAACCTGCGAAACTATGCTCGCCCACGCTCTCGCAAGCGCACAACATACTCGACGGCTCCGCGTCGACATCACGGGAACGATCGACCTGCTGGACCGGGTCGCGCGATATCTCCTGGCCCGGGGACGGTCGGACCAGGCGACTGCGGTCGTCGAGGACGCTCTGACGTCGGCCAGGCAGCTTCCCGCTGACGCCCCCGAGTATCTCCGCTGCCGCAACACCCAGGGGCTGATCCTGCTGAGTCAAGGCGACCATCACGGGGCGCTGCAAGCGCAAGAGGAGGTCTACCAGGTTAGAATGCGGAAGCTCGGGGAGGACCATGTAGACACGCTGCGCGCTGGCCGAGATTTCGTTGAGGCCCTTTATATACGAGGTCAATGGACGCAGGCCACTCAATTGCAAAATCAGCTCGTCGAGGCATTCACCGCGGTCCTTGGTGCTGAGGACCTCGAGACGGTCACGGCTTCGGCCTACCAGGCAACTCTCCTCCATAGCGCCGGACAGTACCGACGAACTCGCATCCTAGAGGAGCGGGTACTGAAAACACGTCGCCGATTCCTCGGCGACGAACACCCGGACACCCTCAACGCGATCGCCAACCTCGCCACCACTCTCCACTCGCAAGGCGAGTACAACCGCGCCCGCACCCTCGAAGAACAGGTCCTCGACGCCCGCCGCCGGCTCCTCGGCGACGAACACCCGCACACCCTTAACGCGATCGCTAGCCTCGCCGCCACCCTCTACGCGCAAGGCGAGTACGACCGCGCCCGCACCCTCGAAGAACAGGTACTCGACGCCCGCCGCCGGCTCCTCGGCGACGAACACCCGCGCACCCTCGACGCGATCGCCAACTTCGCCACCACCCTCTACGCACAAGGCGAGTACAACCGCGCCCGCACCCTCGAAGAACAGGTCCTCGACGCCCGCCGCCGGCTCCTCGGCGACGAACACCCGCAAACCCTGAACTCGATCGCCAACCTCGCCACCACCCTCAACTCACAAGGCGAGCACGACCGCGCCCGCACCCTCCAAGAACAGGTCCTCGACGCCCGCCGCCAGTTCCTCGGCGACGAACACCCGCACACCCTCGACACGATCGCCAACCTCGCCGCCACCCTCAACTCACAAGGCGAGCACGACCGCGCCCGCACCCTCCAAGAACAGGTCCTCGACGCCCGCCGCCGGCTCCTCGGCGACGAACACCCGCAAACCCTCGACGCGATCGCCAACCTCGCCGCCACCCTCAACGCCCAAGGCGAGCACGACCGCGCCCGCACCCTCCAAGAACAGGTCCTCGACGCCCGCCGCCGGCTCCTCGGCGACGAACACCCGCGCACCCTCAACACGATCGCCAACCTCGCCACCACCCTCAACGCACAAGGCGAAACGGCGAAAGCGCACTCCCTACTCTTCAATGCCCTCACTACCAGTCAACGGGCCTACGGCAAGAAGAACACGGTCACGTCGCAGATTGCTTGGAAGCTGGTGTCTATCCTTGACTCGCCTCATGAAGCGAGCAGGAAGAGAACAATCGTCATTGAGAACCTCTCCTGGCTATCGAAGGAGCCGCCTAACCGGCTGAGCGGAGAGCAGAAGAGCATCAAGGATCGCATAAAGCAGTTCCTTTTTGGCGGAGGCAAACCAGCCAATCGCCGCCCGTCAAAACGCAAGAAATAGCCTGTGCGCGATGGGACCAATTGTGCTGAGCTTCACGCCGTCTCGTCCACAAGCGTCCGTCTGCTCGGGAGCCCGTTGATCCCAGGCACGTCCCGCGGCTTGCGGACCAGGATCGCCTCGACCACTGCTCCTCATTGAGGGGCAACCGCGTCGAGTGGTGAAGGTTGGCCACAGGGACGAATCTGCTGTGATCACCCTGTAAACACCGCGCCCAGAACCTGAGCATCGTGCGATGCGGTACCACTTGACTCGGTGGGCCGGGGCTGAGGAACGAGGCCTCGGACCGTCGATCGCCCCCAGCAATCTACGACGTCAGCCCCGCAGTGGCGATCGTGGGGGCTGCCTCCGTGCGACGGCGCGGCAACCCGGCAGAGCCGTTCGCTCAGTACGGCGATCGCGTGTGATGCCGCCCGGCCCGGTGTCCCGCCGCCGTCCGGGACCGGCCCCCAGGCCGCACGCCCGAACGGCGGGCGGGCGGAGGGCCGGGGGTGTCCTGTCCGGCCTCGATGACGAGATCAACGCCGCTGGCATGCGGGGCAGCGTCACCGGATCCGCGGTGCCCAAGCGCACCCGCTCGACCCGGCGTCGGCAGGACGCACCCGACCTGCCCAAGCGCAAGATGACCAACACCACCCTTGGACGCACCTTCACCAGCGCCGACGGCAAGACCTACCGGCCGTCGTTGTTCGTCACGCTCACCCTGCCCAGCTACGGCAAGGTCCGTGACGGCGTCCCGATCGATCCCGACGCCTACGACTACCGGCGTGCTGCTCGGGACGCGCTCCACTTCTCCAAGCTCGTGGATCGCTTCGTGCAGAACCTGCGCCGGGTCGCGGGCTATGACGTCCAGTACTTCGCCTCGGTGGAGCCTCAGAAGCGGCTCGCTCCGCATCTGCATATGGCCATTCGGGGCACCCTGCCACGCGCGGAGATCAAGCAGATTGCCGCGGCCACGTATCACCAGGTGTGGTGGCCTCAAGCCGACGAAGTGCGCTTCGAGGGCGATCAACTGCCGGTGTGGAACGAAGAGGCTGGCTATCTCGACCCGGTCACAGGTAAGGTCCTGCCTACCTGGGACGAGGCTCTCGACGCCCTTGATGACGACGCCGAGCCGCTCCACGTGATCCGCTTCGGCGATCAGGTGGACGTGCAGGGTGTTCTCGCCGGTACTCCGGATGCTGACCAGTGCATCCGATATCTGTCCAAGTACCTGACCAAGTCCATCGGCGAGACCCTCGACGGCGGCCAGGCCCGGCGTGAGCACGCCGCGCGCATGGTCGATGCGCTGCGTTACGAGCCGTGCTCGCCGACCTGCCCGAACTGGCTGCGCTACGGCGTCCAGCCCAAGGGCGCCAAAGCCGGAATGGCTCCCGGCCGGTGCCGATCCAAGGCGCACAAGCCCGAACACCTCGGCTACGCCGGACGCCGCGTCCTGGTCTCCCGCAAGTGGTCCAACAAGACACTCGCCGAGCACAAGCAGGACCGCCGCACCTGGGTCCTGGAAGCCCTCGGCCAAGCCGACGAACCCACCGACCCACACCGCTACATCTGGAAGCCCGTCCCGGCCGGAGACGCCAATGTGCCACCACTCGCCGTACGCCTCCTGCGCACCGTAGCCGAACGCCAACGCTGGCGAACGCACATGGCCCAACTCCAAGCCCAAGCAGACGGGCAAGATCTTTCGGCAATTCGAGGGGAGGCCGCCTGATGGAGCGCCTGTTCTACCGCCCCAAGGATGCGGCAACCGTCCTCGGCATGAGCCGTACGGCCGTGTTCCGGCTCATCAAGTCGGGTGAACTCCGATCGATCAAGCACGACGGATACCGGCTGATCCCGGCAGCCGCGCTCGTGGACTACGCCCGTGCCCTTGAGGCTCAGTCGGCGGTGGAGGTGGCGTGATGACCAATCGAAAGCCGAACGGGCGCTCATCAATCTTCCTCGGCAAGGACGATCTGTGGCACGGCTGGGTCACAGTCGGCATCAAGCCGGACGGGTCACCTGATCGCCGCCACCGTAAGGGCAAGACAGAGGCGGAGGTGACGCGCAAGGTCCGCGAGCTGGAGAACCAGCGAGAGTCAGGGCGCGTGAGCAAGGCGGGCCGTGCTCCAACCGTCGCCGAATGGATGGCGGAGTTCCTCGATGTGATCTGCGAGCGCCTGGTCCTCTCCGAGAAAATGGCGCCGCGCACGCTGACGGACTACCGATCCAAGACGAGGAATTGGATCGTGCCTCTCCTCCAGCAGCGTGCTCAAGGTCCACCGGATCCTGTCCCGTGCCCTGACGATCGCCGTTCGGCGGGGTCGCATCACCCGCAACGTGGCCACATTGATTGATGCTCCCTCCGCCACCACGACAGAGATCGAACCGCTGACCGGGGAGGAGGCACGGCGCATCCTCGACGTAGCCAAGAACAAGAGAAATGGCGCCCGATGGTCGGTCGCCCTCGCACTCGGCATCCGCCAGGGCGAGGCCCTCGGACTCCGTTGGTCGTACGTCAACTTGGAGACCGGAGAGATCAGGGCGTGGTTCCAGATCCAGCGGGCGGAGTGGCAGCACGGCTGCGACGATCCACACACCTGCGGAGCGAAATGGCACCGGACAGCCTGTAGGAAAAACTGCAAGCAGCACCGGCACGAACCTGAGTGCAAGCCCGACTGCAAGAAGCGTTCCCATCGATGCTGCAAGCGACCATGCCCGAAGGACTGTACGAGTCATGCGGACAAGTGCCCGAAGCGTACGGGCGGCGGGCTCGTCTTTCGGCAACGCAAGGGCAAGAGCAGGCTCACTCTCCAGTGCCCTCCGGCGCTCCTGGCCCTCCTACGGGCGCACAAGAAGCTCCAGGCCGTAGAACGGCTGAGGGTTGGGGACAGGTGGACAGATCATGATCTGGTCTTCACGACGAAGCTCGGCGGCCCGATCGAGCGTACGGAGGACTGGAAGCAGTGGAAGTCCATCCTCAAGCAGGCCGGCGTCCGGGACGCAAGGGTTCACGATGCGAGGCACACCGCGGCGACCCTGTTGATAGAGCAAGGCGTCCACATCCGCGTCGTCCAAGAGATCCTCGGCCACACCCGGGTCACCACCACAGAGCGCTACACCCACGTGGCAACCCTCCAGATGAAGGACGCCAGTGAGCGCATGGGCGCCGCCCTCTGGGGATCGCCCTGAGGCCAACTGCAACCCAAACTGCAACCCTGACGCCCACAGAGATCAAAAGGCCCTCTCCCCGTACTCGGGAAGAGGGCCTCTCACCTGCGGAGGATCGGGGATTTGAACCCCGGATGGGCGGTAAACCCAAACCGCATTAGCAGTGCGGCGCCATAGACCTGACTAGGCGAATCCTCCTGGAAGCCTTCGCGGCTCAGGACAGCGTACCGGCCTTCTGGCGAGGCGGCAAAGTGATTGATCCCCATCCTTCGCCAAGAGTTATCAACAGCCTGTGGGTAACTGCCTGTGGATGAAGCCCGCCCAGAGCGTGGACGGGCTTCGGGGCTGTGGATAACCGGGTTACGCGGCCGGGTTGGCCTCGCCCTCGATCTCAATCTTTACCTTCTTGCCCACCAGGACGCCGCCGGTCTCCAGGGCCTGGTTCCAGGTCAGGCCGAACTCCTCGCGGTCGAACTCCGTGGTGATCGAGAAGCCCCAGACCGGAGCGCCCCACGGGTTGGTGCCGGCGCCGCCGTACTCGACCGTGAGCTCGACCTCCTTGGTGACGTCGCGGACGGTCAGGTCACCGGCGACGGTGAACTCGTCGCCCGAGTGGCCGACCACGCGGGTGCTCCTGAAGGTGATCGCCGGGAACTTCTCCGTGGCCAGGAAGTCGTCGCTGCGCAGGTGGCCGTCGCGGTCGGCGACACCGGTGTCGATGCTGTCGGCCTGGATCGTGAGCTCGGCGGTCGAGTCGAGCGGGTTCTCGGCGATCGTGACCGAGCCGCTGAAGGAGCCGAAGTGGCCACGGACCTTGCTGACCATCATGTGCTTGACCACGAAACCGATGCGGGTGTGAGCCACGTCCAAGTTGTAGGTGCCGGCGGCGGGGATGGTCAGGGACTCCCAGGTGCGGGTGGTGGTCATCGGGGTTCTCCTCGGTTGGGGTTCGTTGCTGTGCGGATGTCTGCGGCAACAAATTTCTACACGAGGAATATTCCGCGCGTCAACTATCGTCGGTTACGCTATGAGGGTGATGAACTTTGACGACCACCGGCTGACGGCCGTTGGGCTTCTGACGGAGGTGCATGGGGGGCTGCTGGCCAGACTTCAGCCTGTGCTCGGCGGTGCGGGGTTGTCGGAGATCGATTTCGAGACCGTACTCCGGCTGGGCCGCTCCCCGGGACAGCGGCTGCGGATGAGCGATCTGGCCGCGCAGACCGAGCTGTCGACGAGCGGGGTGACCAGGGTCGTCGACCGGCTGGAGCGGGAAGGGCTGGTGACCCGGGAGGCGTGTCCCAGCGACCGCAGAGCCTCCTACGCCGTACTCACCGAGACCGGGCGGGCGCGGCTGGAGTCCGTGCTGCCGCAGCACGTGCAGGACATCGACGACTGGTTCACCGGGCTGCTGGGCGCGGAGGAGCTGGAGACGTTCCTGGCCACGCTGCGGAAGATCAGGGACGTGGTACGGCCCTGCGCCACCGCAGGGGCAAGTGGGGCGACTGGGGCTCAGGCCGCGGCAGCGTGCGCGGAGATGGCCGCACACCAGCCGGAAGAAGCCGCAGCCCCGGGGCGAGCCGCCATGAGCGTGCAAGCCGAAGCCCCATGAGGCCGAGGTCGTAGATCCAAGGTCATGAGCCGTGCCCGTGCGATGGAAGGCCCAGCGCGTTCCTGAGCTTGGCCATCGCGCGCGACACCGTGCTCTTTACCGTCCCCACACTGATCCCCAGCGTCCTGGCGATCTCCGGCTCGGTCATGTCCTCGTAATACCGCAGCACGATCGCCGCCCGCATCCGCTCCGGCAGCTCCTCCAAGGCCTGTTCCAGCTGCTCGTGCACGTCCCCGTGCGGCTCCTCGGAGGTGCAGCACACCTCGGGCAGATCGTCCGAGGGATACTCCTCCAGCCTGCGCCGCCGCCACTGCGAGATGTTGATGTTCACCATGGCCCGCCGCACGTACCCGTCGAGCGCCCCCCGGTCCTCGATGCGGTCCCAGGCCAGGTACGTCTTGGTCAGCGCGTTCTGCAGCAGATCCTCCGCGTCCAGCGGGTGTCCGGTGAGCTGGTGGGCCGCGCGCAGCAGAGCAGGACCGCGCGCCCTCACGTACTCGCGGAACTCGTCTTCCCAACCGGTGGTCTGCATCGTGGCCAGAATCGCAGCCTGATGCTCTATTGAGCCTGAACCAGAATTCAGGTTTCGGCCCGCCGACGATAAAGGTAGGTCAAGGTCGGTGGCGGTTTGTTCGACGCCGGGTGTCATCTCACTTCCCCGGGGATGCGTATTTTGATCCCGTCTGCGCCGCTACGGTGTGAGCTACGCCCAAGTCGTGTGAATCTAGTACCGACGAGGGAGGGGCCGATGGGGTATCCGAGCGTTGAGCGCCGTCGGGTGCTCGCCGCGGCCGCGCTCGGTCGCGAATACGGCGTTCCCGGTCCTGACCCGGACAATGGGGAGCCTTTACGCGCCGTCGCCGGCGAGATCAAGGACGTCAGCCCGCATCTGATCATCATCGAGACCCCCGACGGCGCCGAGGAGCGGCTCGTGATCGCCCCCTGGGCCACCGCCTGGCACGGGAAGGACGCCGCGCCCGCCGACCTCCCCGCGGGTTCCATGGTCGTCATGCGTACGCGTGACGGACGCGTGGTGGAGCGCATCTGGGCGGACACCACCCGCATCACCGGGACGATCCTGTCGATCAGCGGGCGCAGGGACCTGACGGTCGAGCTCGACTGCGGCCCGCACCGGGGCCACCGCACGGTCGTCATCCCCTACCGGGCGTCGGGGCGGCTGCAGGTGCGGCATCCCAAGTTCGAGCCCGGTTACCTGTTCGACGCGATCGGGATCAGGCAGAACGGGACGAGCCTGGCCATGTTGCCCGCGACCTCGCAGCCCCCCTACCCGGCCCGCGCGGTGCCCACCCCGCCGCCCGCGTACGCCGGGCTGCAGTCCCGCATCTCGGGCCCCGCCACCTGGTCGGACACGTTCGACGAGGAAGAGCGCGGCGCCGCGTACCCGATGCTGGAGCGCTCCGACACCGGCTGCCCCGACGCCGGCGTGTCGTGCACCGGGCTGCCGTACCTCGCCGTCGGGTCGCTGCTCCAGGTCAGGAACCTGTGCTCGCAGCGGAACGCCAACGTTCCCGTGGTGGCGTGCGGGTGCGTGGCGGGGCGCTTCTGCGACCGCTGCGTCGAGTGCGACACGTCGCCGCGCGGGCGGGTGGTGGAGCTGTCGCCGTTCTCCTACGTGGAGCTCGGCGGCGACCTGGTCAAAGGCTGTTTCAACGCTCAGATCGGATTGGGGTGACGGCACGTGTTCGAATCGCAGCTGCCGCTTCTGATCGCGCTGCTCCTCTTGGGCATGGTGGCCAAGTTGATCACCGTGCGCACGGGAGGCGAACCCGGCTCGCTGTCCAGGCTGGGGCCCGCGGTCCTGGTGCCGGGGCGGATGCAGGCCGTCGCGCTGCTGGTCTGCGCGGCGGGTGAGCTGTTCCTGGCCGTGGGGCTGCTGGTCACGACGCATCCGTTCTTCCGGTGGGGTACGGTCGCGTTCTTCGCGCTGTCCACGTACGTACTGCTGGAGCTGCGCAGACGCCGGCCGGACGCGGGCTGCGGCTGCTTCGGCGAGGTGAGCTCGGCGCCGGTCGGACTGCGTTCGGTCGGCCGGACGGTCGCGCTGACCGGGATGGCCGGGTTGTCGGTGTGGGCGCCGGCGCCGGGGTGGGCGGCCGTGGTCCACCCGCAGTGGCTGACGGTCGCGGGCGTGGCCGTGCTCGCGCTCCTCTCCCCGGAGATCGAGGAGCTGATCGACCGCGTACGGTTCCGCGCCCCCTGCGAGCAGCGCCGCGGCCCTGCCGAGTCGGTCACGCTGACCAGGCTCAGGTCGAGCGGCACCTGGCGGGCCCACGCGGGCGAGCTGACCTCGGCCGAGCCGTACGACAGCTGGCGCGAGCTGTGCTGGCGCTTCTACGCCTTCCGCAACCACGAAGCGGACGACGTGGTCTTCGCCGTCTACCTCAGCGGTCGGCGCCCGGCGGTGCGGATGGCCGTGGTCAGCGCGGCGGGCAACGGGACTCTGCCGGAATATACGCCAGTATCGGCCTGACGCTAGAAAGCGTTAGATTCCGCTCGACAGGCATGGCGATATAACTCTATTGGGCTGTCTAGCTTCCCCACTAGACAGCCCAATAGAGGTCTAGGGGCGCCGCTCAGATCGGCTGAGCGCGCAGGAACTTCCCGAAGTGCGGCACCGTGAACGCGATCAGGCCGCGCTCGGCGCTGTAGATGAGCCCTTTCTTGATGAGGCTGTCACGGGCGGGTGAGAGGCTGGACGGCTTTCGCCCGAGGGCGTCGGCCACCTCCGCGGTGGCGACCGGCTCGTCGCCGATCTGCGCCATGGCGTGCATGTAGTCGCGTTCGGCCGGGGTGGCCCGCTCGTAGCGGCTGCCGAAGAACCCGACCGCGAGCTCCTCCTCGGCCTCCGGCGCGGAGACCTTGACGTCTTCGATGGTGATCGGGCTGCGCGGCGCCAGGTCCCAGGCGACCTTGCCGTACGCCTGCACGAAGTAGGGATAGCCGTCGGCCGCCTCGTAGAGGGCGTCGAGGGCCTCCTGGGTGAACTCCACCTCTTCCTCCCGCGCCGGCAGGATCAGCGCCATATCGGCCGCCTCGCGGTCGAGCTTGTCGATACGCGCGTAGCGGAAGAGCCGCTCGGAGTAGCTCTTGCTTGCCGACAGCACGCTCGGCAGGTGCGGCAGCCCGGCTCCCACCACGATCAGTGGCCCGCCCGTCTGGGACAGCTCGTGGCAGGCGGCGCAGAGCGCGGAGACGTCGGCGGCCGGGACGTCCTGCATCTCGTCGATGAAGAGCGCGATGCCCACGGCCAGGTCGGTGGCCACGCTCGCGGCGTCGACGAACAGCTCGGTGAGGTCGATCTCCAGGTCGCCGGAGTCGGCGCGCCCGCGGCTGGCAGGCACCTCGATGCCGGGCGACCAGTGGGAGGTGCCCTTGGCCGCCGCCGGATCGCGCATCGCGAACGCCTTGAGCACGCCGAGGAACTCCTCGATGCGCTCGGGGGCGCGATGGCGCGGCGCCAGCTCCCGGATGGCCATGTGCAGCGCGGCCGCCACGGGGCGCCGGATCGACTGGTCGGGCCGGGCCTCGATCTTGCCCGTGCCCCACAGCCGCTGCATGGCCATGGACTTGAACGTGTTGAGCAGGACGGTCTTACCGACCCCGCGCAGGCCGGTGACGACCATGCTGCGCTCGGGACGGCCGCGGGCCACCCGCTCCAGCACGACCTCGAACTGCTGCAGCTCTCGGTCGCGCCCGGCGAGCTCCGGCGGACGCTGGCCGGCTCCGGGGGCGTAGGGGTTTCGCACAGGGTCCACGCTCTCGGACTTTATTGCCGGATATAGCGGCCGTCTTAGATTTGGGAAGAAAGTGCTACGGCGTGTCCGAGCAGGGGCGGTCGCGAGCACCGTCATCGGACACACCCCCTCTCACCAGGCCGAACCCTTGTTCGATTGCGGTACACAGAACTGTAGCGCGGACTCGAACACCTATGCGATGGTTTCGAGTAAAGATCTTCGCAACAGGTCGCGGCGACGCCGAACTTGGCACCCGTCCCGCCTGCGCAATAGCGTTCGGATCCATGCGGACCTTCGCGAATGTTCAGGAGCTCAAGGCGGCCGTCGGCGAGAAGTTCGGCCCGACCGAGTGGCGCACCGTCACCCAGGACCAGGTCAACCTCTTCGCCGACGCCACCGACGACCACCAGTGGATCCACGTCGACGTGGAGCGGGCCAAGGAGGGGCCGTTCGGGGCCACGATCGCCCACGGCTACCTGAGCCTGTCGCTGCTGCCGTCGTTCATGTTCTCGATGGTCAAGGTCGAGGGCATCGCCATGGGCGTCAACTACGGCCTCAACAAGGTCCGCTTCCCCCGGCCGATCCTGGTCGGCGCGCGGATCAGGGCCGTGGGCGAGCTGACGGACGTGAAGGGCACACCGGCCGGCTACCTGTCCAACCTGAAGATGACGATCGAGATCGAGGGCGAGAAGCGGCCCGCCTGCATCGCCGAGACGCTGAGCCTGTACGTTCCCGCCGAGTAGGTTTGCAACAGAAGCGCGTCCCGTGTGATCCCTGGGTTCGTGGAGGATTTCGACGAGTTCGTCCGAGCCCGGGGCGACGCGCTGCTCCGGTACGGCTTCGTGCTGGCCGGAAATTCCGAGGACGCGGCCCGCTCGCCGGTGGGCCGGTGAATTTCTGGATCATGCCCCGAGCGGGCGGGGCGGCCAGGCGCGTCGGCGAGATCGCGCAGGATGTCGAGTCGTTCGGGATCTCGGGAGACACCCTCGTGTGGTCGGTCAGAGGAGGAGGCGGTGTCTACCGCATGCCCGTGACCGGCGGGACGCCTCAGCGACTGCCCGGCACCGACGGGCTCCAGCTGACCTACTGGCCCTGGGCGGCGGGCCAGAACCGGATCGTCAACCTGGAGACCGGCGAGTCGGCCGAGGTCTCCCTGCCCGACGGAGTGCGGTCGATGCAGTGCCATCCGGAGTGGTGCGTCGGAGCGCAGGGGCGGCGCGCGATCGTACAGCGCGTGGACGGGTCCGAGCGGCAGGGCCTGCCTCAGCAGCTGCGGCCCGATCGGAAACGTCAGACTTGGGCTGCTGGGCGTCCGTTATGCGATCTTCAGCGTGCTGGATGAGCCGATGAAGCGGGGGGTGCCGCTGAACATCGTGTACGACTTCGCGACCGGGACGATGGCCAAGCTCGGGGAGAGGCCGTTCGCCGCGGGGGACGGCTCGGTGGGGTACGGATACTCGACTTCGCCGTCTACCGCGCCCTTCTGGTACACCGCGGCGAGGGTGCAGGACGCCAAGGAGTACATCGTTCTGAACACGGCCGCCATCCCCCGGTGACTCCCCCTACAGGGCCGCCTCGAACGGGGCGCGCGGCCGCGCCGCCACCGCCGACAGGCGCTGCCGCGAGAGCTGGGGCCAGGCCTGCACGGCGCAGAACGGCGCGCACTGGTCCTGCTCGGCCCGCGTCCCCACGTGCACGCAGCACTGCGCGAGCCGTTCCTCGATCATGGTCGAGATGTCCATGAACGGCTTGATCGTGATCCGGACCACCCGCTCCCCCAGCATCCTGCGCAGTTTCTTCCGCCTGACGGTCAGGGCGAGCAGCGTGGAGATGCCCAGGTCGCAGTTCTCGCTGATGGTCCGCCACAGGTCGCCGATCTGCGGGTGCGACAGTGACGACTGCTCCGACAGCAGGCCGAGCAGCGACTCCTGTACGGCCAGGCGCAGCTCGCGCGGCAGCTCGGTGTCGGCGATGCGGTTGGAGACCAGGCCCAGGTTCTGCTTGAGGCGGTCGTGGCCGATCAGCGCGGTGAGCGAGCGCCACCTTCTCGAGTCGTCGCGCAGGAGGTAGCCGACCGAACAGCAATGGGGGTGGGAGCAGGGCAGGGCGGTCAGGTCGCGCCAGGTCACGAGGCCGTCGGTCTGCGGGCCGAGGCGCTTGAGCACGCCGGTGTGGGTGAGCCGGTCCATGGGGTCGATGGCGCCCGACCTGCCGGACCCGAACTGGGGCTGGATCGACACGCCTCCCACGTACGGCGTGTCGAGGGCGAGGCGTACGACGTCGCCGATCTCACCGTCGTTGACGCCCAGCGCGACGGTCATGACGAGGGTCGTGAAGATCTCCCGCTCGGACAGCCTGCTCACGGCCTGGGCCTTGATGCGCGTCAGGTCGCCGCCCCGGTGGTGCTTCGAGGACTCCGCCGACGGGCCGTCGTACTGGAGGTAGACCTCCACCCGCTCCTTGTGCTCGGTGAGCAGGTCGAGGAGGGAGTCGTCCCTGGCGACGAGGACTCCGTTGGTGTTGATCAGGATGCGGGTGACGGGACGCTGTTCGAGCTCGGTGAGGAGGGTCTTGAGCTCGGGGTGGAGCGTGGGCTCGCCGCCGCTCAGCATGAGGACGTCGAGCTTGCCGTTCTCCCTTTCGAGGCGCTGGTCGACGTTCGCGAGGATGTCCTGGACGGGGACGATGCCGGTCAGGTCGGGGGAGCTGTCGGCGAAGCAGGTGGGGCAGCGGAGGTTGCAGGCTTCGGCGATGTCCTCAAGGAGAATGCAGGTGTGCTGGGTCTGCATTTCGGGGAGGCCGTGGAGGTAGGCGGAAGGGATGGGGAGGAAGTTCCCGGAAACATCGGGTACGTGCTGCTTGGTCGGAGCGGTCCACTCTTCGAGATATTTCAGGATTTCTGGGTCTTCGTCGTACAACGTCTTGATTAGGCCGTGTTCGCGGCAGCCACGCTCCAGCCAGATCCTGCCGTCGCGTTCAGCCAGATAGCCGCTCAGCCGCTCGACCTCGTCGAGGTCCTGGCCGTGGCAGTGGGGGCAGAACGCGTTGACGTACCTGTGGATGCGGTCGCCCCGCAAACCCATACCTGCACTCATGCCATGACCTTTCGCTCGAACAGGGGATCGTAGTAGCCGCGCCGCCAGCCGTACCCGAGCCTGAGGGCGAGCAGCAGCAGGCTCGGGACGAGGAACCACTGGGGCCTGGTCAGGTCGAGCCAGACCGTCTCGTTCGCCCTGGTGAACTCGACGAGGAAGCGGAAGACGGCGTACGCGGCGACGTAGATCGTGAACAGCTCGCCCGGCTGGGTGAGCCGCTTGCGCGCCCACTGGAGCGCGACGAAGGCGGCGAGCTGGAAGATGATCTCGTAGATGAACGACGGGTGCATGGCCTGCCCGGTGAGACACCCGGGGCACTCGGGAGTGGTCGGGGGCGCGTGCACTCCCCATGGCAGCTCGGTCGGCCTGCCCGGCGCCTCGGTCAGATGGCATCCGATCCGGCCGACCGCCATGCCCAGCGCGACGGCCGGGGCGAACAGATCTCCCGTCCGCTCCTTGTAGCCGATGATCTTCTTTGCCAGCAGCACGCCCACGTACGCGCCGGTCAGGCCGCCGAGGATGCTGCGGGAGCCGTACAGCCAGAGGTCCTTGAGATCCAGCGTCTCCAGCCAGCCCGCCAGCCGCATCCCGATGGCTCCCCCTACCAGCGCGCCGGCGACGGCGGTCAGCGACTGCTCGTTGAGCGCGCCCCTCCGCCGCGCCTCCCGTACGAAGACGACGGAGGCCACGAGCACGCCCAGGCCGACGAATATCTCGTGGTAGGGCATGTCAGGTGTACAGGCCGGGGTTGAGGCCCGTGCAGAAGCCGGCGGTCACGATGGACCAGAGCGCCCATCCGATCATGAGGCCGAGGCCTATGCCTTTGGTCCACGGCTTGCGGACGAACTGCAGCCCCGCGCCGGCGCCCAGGCCGATGAGGGCGAGCAAGATCGCGCCGACCGCCAGGTACGGGGTGGTGGCGCTGTCGGATGTGCCGAACGCGGCGACGAAGACGAGCAGCCCGATGACGATGTTGAAAACGCTGTAGATGGCCACGCCGGCGAACGCCAACGCGACGAACACCCCCGTAGACGTACGCCCAGCCGCCGGCGCCCCCTGAGGATAGGGCGGCTGCCCATAAGAGGGCTGACCGTACGGAGGCTGACCGTGGGGCGGTTGACCGGGGCCGCTCGGGTACGGAGGCGGCGGTCCATACGGCGGTTGCCCGGATCCGCCCCCCGGAGACGGGGGGACCCAACCGGCCTGCCCCTCGGATGACCCTTCCCCCGGAGGCGGGGTGGGCTCTCCGGGCTGCTCCGGGGGTGGGGGCGGTGGCGTGCTCACAACGCCCAGATTAAGCCTCTACGTCCCTTCCCCCGAGTAGTAAATCGCCGCCTGCACCCGGCTCTTCAGCCCCAGCTTGTTCAGCACCCGGCTGACATGCGTCTTCGTCGTGGCCTCCGCCATGTCCAGCTCTCTGGCGATTTCAGCGTTCGACAGCCCCCGCCCGATGCAGGCCAGCACCTCCCGCTCCCGAGGCGTCAAACTCCCCGGATCGGCCACCGGCTCCCTCCGCGGCGCCTGCCCGGCGAACGCCGCGATCAGCTTCCGCGTGACCCCCGGCGAGATCAGCCCATCCCCGCGCGCCACCAGCCGTACGGCCTCGACCAGCGATTCGGCATCGGTGTTCTTCAGCAGGAACCCGGCGGCCCCGGCCCGCAGCGCCCCGAAGACGTACTCGTCGAGATCGAACGTGGTCAGGATCAGCACATCGCTGACCCCCGCCAGCTCCCGCGTGGCCGAGATGCCGTCGAGCCGCGGCATCCGCACGTCCATCAGCACCACGTCCGGGCGCACCTCCCGGGCCATGGCCACGGCCTGCTCCCCGTCCGCTGCCTCGCCGACGACCTCGATGTCCTCGGCCCCGTCCAGAATCAGCACGATCCCCGCCCGGACCGCCGCGTGATCGTCGGCCACCAGCACCTTGATCGTCACCGCGCCTCGACCCCCGACTCCCTTTCCCGCGAACCAAGGCCCAGGACGGCCGCGTACGGCACCGCCTGCTCATCACCGGTGGGCAACTCAGCCGACACCCGCCACAGATCACCGTCCCTTGAAGCCCCTGCCTCGAAAGAACCACCGACCAACAAGACGCGCTCCCGCATCCCGATCAGCCCTGCCCCAGCCCCAGGCAGCCGCGCCCCGCGCCCGCCGACCGCGTTCTCGACACTCATCAGAACCCGCCCCGCCTCGTACGCGATGACGACCCGGACGGGCGAGTCCCCATGCTTGAGCGCGTTGGTGAGCGCCTCCTGCAGAATCCGATACCCAGCAAGATCAACAGGTGCGGGCAACTCCCGGGGCTCCCCCTCGACCCGCAGCTCGGCGACCAACCCGGCCCGAGTGACCCTCTCCACCAACGTCTCCGCATCGGCCAGCCGAGGCCGCATGGCCTCAGCGGGGTCGTCACCCTCCTGCCGCAGCAGCCCGATCATCGTCCGCATCTCGGCCAGCCCCTTCACGCTGTTCTCCCGTACGGACTCCATGACCTTCCGCACGGTCGCCCGATCGAGATCCTTACGCGAAAGCGCGGCGGTGGACTGGATGGCGATGGCGCTGAAATGGTTCGCGATCATGTCGTGCAGCTCGCGCGCCATCCGCGTACGCTCCGCCGCGACGGCCGCCTGCCGGTCGAGCTCGGCCAGATGAGCCACCTGCTCGGCCCGCTCCCGCTCCGCCGCCGCCCGATCCCGGTGCTCCCGCAACACCAGCGCCGTGGTGACGGGCGTCACCAGCACCAGCCCCGCCTGCACCCCCATGACAGCGAGCATCCGCCAGTCCGCGGCGAGGAACCCGGCCACGGCCCCGGCCGCCACCGCCAGCACGGCGGTGATCCCGAGCAGCCACCGAGCGAACCGAGCCGGCCCGTAGAGCGCCGCGGCATAGAGGTTGTCAGTGAAAATCAGCACCGTCGCCAGCGAAGGCCCCACGAACGCGTCGATCGTGACCGCGACGACCCCCAGCCCCAGCGAGGCGAGGGGCGCCCGCTCCCGCACCAGCACCCCGGCACAGGTGATGGCCAGCGGCACGCACAGCAGCCAGACGGGCACGCCCCGCTGGAGCGCGGCCCCACCCGCGATGAGAACCACCCCCATCGCAAAGGCCACCCCGGCCCCCACCGCCACCCGTTTCATGTCCCCATCTCACCACCCCACACGCCCTGTTCCCTCCTGCGCGGGACCCGCCTGTGGATACACCCTTCGATGTACCGCCACCCCCGGCCAACCAGCGAGATCACGGGCAAGATGGAGGGAGCGGGCCCCATGGTTGCCATATCTGGTTCGAGGTACTCCGCAGAACCCGCTATGCTTGCTTACGCAGCGAGCGGCCGTAGCTCAATGGATAGAGCATCTGACTACGGATCAGAAGGTTACGGGTTCGACTCCTGTCGGCCGCGCTCCAGCTCAAAGGCCCTTCGGCATTAGCCCGAAGGGCCTTTTTCGTGGTCATACAGCAGCGTTGTACAGCAACGCCCCCGAGGTTAACCGTCTGATTCGGTAGTCAGACGCTTATTCAACAGGGTCGAGCGCCCGGATCGGGTGGCTGGTGAAGGGCAGCGCCGTCGTACGGAACCCTGGGGCACATGGACGACGATGTCTATTCGGGTCACCACTGGCGTTCCCTGTACGAGGGCGTCCTTGACCACGAGGGCGACGGGCTGGGCGACATGCTGCTGCGGTGGCTGGATGAGCATCCGGGGCACGTGGCGGAAGTGCGGGAGGCAGGCCGGCCCGAAAGTCACCTGATCCCTCTGGGAGAGCCGCCCAGGAGGGGATACAGCCCGCTGGTGCGGTTGTATGCCGTGAACCGCATCCTCGACCTGCTCATCTTGAACTACCAGGATCCCCCGGACGATTCGGCAGCGAGCCCGAACGAGGTTTACCCACCGGTCGGCGTCTATCCCGCCTTCTGTGAGGCGCTGCGCGCGGACCGGATCAGCAGGCGGGGCTTCCATCCGTTCTTCCACGAGGTCGTCGAGGTGCGGCCGGTCGACGATCCCGATGAGCCACCCTCGATCATCGAGGAGCGCTGGCCCGGTTACATGATGGGATCGATGCTGCTGACGCGGGCCGGGGTGGTTGTCACCGCCGGGGCGCGGCATCTGGTTGCGGGGGTTGCCGATCGCTCCAGCCTGTATTGGACCTTCTGGCGCCGATCACGATCCACCCGCGACCTCTCGCACGGTTGGGGGAGCAACTCACAGTGGAGAACTGACTTCCGCCGCGACTACCTGGTCGACGGCCGATTGCACTACAACGTGGACGAGGCCCTGGATCCGCACAACGTGCAGTGGAGAGACGACGAGGACCTCGACCCGGCGTCGAAGATCGAGATTGTCCGGTACCGGTGCAGCACCGTCGTCGATCACGGTGATGACCTCTTCCCCTACAACGATCATCATGTCGAACCGGCCCCTGCGGACTGACCATGGGCACCCCGGGAAGGCCCGCCACCAGGGAAACCCTGGAGCGGGCCTTCGTGCTTGTCAGGACGATCCGCACGGAGCGTGATCGACGGGCTCGCTGCCCGCCGACGTCGTTGCGGGTCGCCTCGGTCATGCCGACCGCCGTCCCGAACCCGGGCCCGCCTCGCAGACGCCATCCCCGTGACCATGTCCCGACCGCTTCAGCAGCGTCTCGTCGGCCTCGGGCAGCCAGGAGTGCGGCGGCCGGGACAGCCGGCGTTCCATGCCTCGGATCTCCGTCACGGCCTGGAGCAGCGCGTCCAGACCCGGATGCCGCAGGCCCTCAGGGAAGACGAGGTTCTCCAGGGCGAGCGGCACGGGATCGACCAGCGGCCGCACCACGGCGCCCGGAATTCCGCCGACCTTCGACGTGGCCAGCACGGGCTCTCGGTGCCGTTGCAGGTAGAGGCCCATCTCGTGGGATCCGACCGGCGGCGCGTGTGGCGTGGCAAGGGTGAGCCCGAACTCCTCCGCCAGGCGCTCGCCCAGGTCGGTCCACTCGGTGGTCGCGGGGTTGCCCGCCATGGCGTCCAGCGGGAAATCGGCCAGCACGCCGAGCGGCACCGCCTCCAGCGCGGCCAGGGGATGCTCCTCGGACACCAGCACGGCGAGCGGGTCCAGCCGTACGGGCACCTGGGCCAGCCCCTTGCGCACGGAAGCGGGCAATCCGGCGAACCGGCCGAACGACACGTCGAGACGCCCCTCACGCATGGCGGCGGCCCCGGAGGCCAGCCCGCCGTGGAAGCGGGCGAGGATCTCCACTCCCGGCGCCAGTTCCCTGGCCCTGACCAGCGGCCGCGGCGGCTCGTGCCCCTGCATGTTGACGTCCACGAGCAGTGGTCCCCGAGCGCTGGAGACTTCCGCGACCAGCTCGTCATGCAGCGCGAGCAGCCGCCTGGCCCCGGACAGCAGCCGCGCTCCCGCCGGGGTCAGCTCCACGCGCCGGGTGGTCCTGGTGAACAGCGCCTGCCCGAGTTGCTCCTCCAGCCGCCGCACGTCACGGCTGAGCGCCTGCTGGGCCACGTACAGGCGGGCGGCGGCGCGGCCGAAGTGCAGCTCCTCGGCGACGGTCACGAACACCCTGAGCAGCCGGGGATGCAGGTCCACGCGGCAACATTAACAACAGATCCGCGTTAATCCCGGCCTTTCCGGTGTTGGACCCGGCGTCGTGATCTCCGTCAGGGTGGACCCATGATCCCCATGAAAGAGCTGCTCAGCGGCATGCCGCTGTCGCCCGCCCAGATCGGTGTCCTCCTGAGCCTGGTTCACCCGCCGGGGCTGACGGCTCAGAACATCACAAACGGGTGGCCCACGAAGAGGCCGAAGCACAGGAGGTTCAGCACGGGCACGACGTAGTGCCGCGGCAGCGGGGATCACGGCGCCCTGGATTGACCTGTTGGCCGACCGGAGGCAGGCTACGGGCCGGTCCCGGCTGCCGGCGGGGCTCAGGCCGCGAGCACCCGCCGCTGCCGCAGGGGTCGCTGAAGGCCCAACACGTTCGTCTGACCTGCGACAACGCCTTCGGATTGCATGCGGTGGCGGTAGTCGTCGCCGCGGTTCGGCACAATTACCGATATGCGAGTCGGATTGCTCGGACCGTTCGAGGTCCGGAACCATGACGGGGCCGTGGTAGAGGTTCCGGGGATTCGGCTGCGCGCACTGCTGGCGGCGCTCGCCCTCGAACCCGGCCGGATCGTCACGCGGGCGAGGCTGGTCGACTGGATCTGGGGGGAAGAGCCGCCCGCGGACGAAGTGAACGCCTTGCAGGCGCTGGTGTCCAGGCTGCGCAGGGTGTTGCCGGCCGGTGTGATCGAGGCGGATTCCGGTGGATACCGGCTGGCCCTGGCTGCTGATGCCGTGGACGTGTCCCGGTTCGAGCAGCTGGTCGGTCAGGCCCGTGCCGCCGAGCCTGCGGCGCGGGCGGATCTGCTGCGCCCGGCCTTGGCACTGTGGCGTGGTACGGCCATGGCGGACATCGCGCTGCAGGGCAGCGACGCGTTCGACTCCGCGGTCGCGCGCCTGAACGAGCTCTACGTCGCCGCGCTCGGGGATCGGGTGGATGCCGACATCCGCCTCGGCCACGGCTCGGAGTTGGTCTCCGAGCTGACCGACCTGGTTGCCACGTACCCGCTGCGGGAGGGGTTCGTGGCGGCCTTGATGCGAGCGCTCGCCGAGGCGGGACGTGAGAACGAGGCGTTGACCCTGTACCAGCGGACGCGCGAGCGGCTCGCCGAGGAGCTGGGCGCCGATCCGTCGGCCGAGCTCTCCGCGCTGCACACCGCGTTGCTCCGTGGCGAGCTGGGCCGGCGGACGGAGAACCACAGGACGAACCTGCGCGCCGAGCTGACGAGTTTCGTCGGCAAGGATGACGACATCTCCGCGGTCGCCGAACTGGCCGTCAAGCACCGGCTGGTCACCTTGACGGGGGCGGGCGGCTCGGGCAAGACCAGGCTGGCCACGGAGACCGCGCGAACGATGCTCGCCGAGCTGCCGGACGGGGCGTGGCTGGTCGAACTGGCCTCGGTGGGGGCAGGCGGTGAGCTGGCGCAGGCCGTTCTCACCGCGATCGGCCTGCGTGACCAGGCACTGCTCGGCGGCGCGCGGGCCGGGGACCCGATGGATCGACTCATCACCGCGGTCCGGGAGCGCACGATCCTGCTGATCCTGGACAACTGCGAGCACGTGATCGAGGCGGCCGCGGCCTTCGCGGATCGGCTCCTGGGAGAGTGCCGCAGGCTGCGGATCCTGGCCACGAGCAGGGAACCGCTCGGTATCTTCGGGGAAGTGCTGTGGGGGGTCGAGCCACTCGCGCTGCCCGCCGAGGGAGCCGACCCCTCCGAGGTCGCGTCCTCGTCCGCGGTGCGGCTGCTGCGGGACCGCGCGGGTCTGGTGCGCAAGGACGTCGGCTCCGACGCGCACACCTTGGCGACCATGGCGCGGATCTGCCGGGCGCTCGACGGGATGCCGCTGGCGATCGAGCTGGCCGCGGCACGGCTGCGCACCATGTCCGTCGATCAGCTGGCACGCGGGCTCGACGACCGTTTTCGTCTGTTGACCGGCGGCAGCCGTACGGCGCTCTCCCGGCACAAGACGCTGCGCGCGGTCGTGGACTACAGCTGGGACCTGTTGACCGAGGCCGAACGCGGCGTGCTGCGGCGGCTGTCGGTGTTCTCCGGCGGGGCGAGCCTGGAGGCGGCCGAACGGGTGTGCGGGGGCGAGGCGCTCGCCGGGGAGCAGGTGTTCGACGTGCTCACCGCGTTGATGGAGAAGTCGCTGCTGCTCGCCGACGGCGAGGACACGCCGCGCTACCGGATGCTCAACACCATCAGGGAGTACGCGGCGCACCGGCTCGCCGAGGCCGGGGAGACCGAGCAGGCGCGCCGGGCGCACCTTGCGTACTTCACCGAGCTGGCCGAGACGGCCGATCCGCACCTGCGTCGGGCCGAGCAACTGGAATGGCTGTCCACGCTCGAGGCCGAGCACGACAACATCAGCGCGGCCCTGCGCGGGGCGACCGCCGAGGGATGGGCCGAGGAGGCGGTGCGGCTGGTAGGGGCCGCGGGCTGGTACTACTTCAGCAGGCACAGGGTCGAGGGCGCCGAGTTGAGCATCGCGGCGGTCTCGCTGCCCGGTGAGGTGTCCGATGAGGTGCGGGCGTTGGCGTGCCTGATCGTGACCATCTTCGTGAGCTCCGGGGTCGGCGGCGATCAGTACAAGGCGCAGGAGTGGATCCAGGAGGCGTACCGGTTGTCCCAGCGCAGCGGGTATCACCACCCCCTGCTCGGGTTCGTCGGGCTGCTGGAGCGGATCCTGGAGGGTCCGACGGACTTCCTGCCAGCGTTGGAGCCGCTCATCACCGATGATGATCCATGGGTGCGCGCGCAGGCCAGGCTCACTCGTGGCCGGTTCCGGCTCACGCTCGGCGGCGACGAGACCGACGTGGACGTCGACGCCAAGATCGCCCTTGCCGAGTTCCGCACGCTGGGTGACCGGTGGGGGATCTCGTTGGCGCTGACCTTCCTGGCCGAACGGCTCGCCATGCGCGGCGAGTTCACGCGCGCGTGCGAGCACTACGAAGAGGCGGCCGTGGCGCTGACCGAGATAGGCGCGACCGAGGACGTGATCGGCCTGCGGGCGCGGCAGGCTCAGCTGTACTGGCTGCTCGGCGATGAGCGATCCAGCACGTCCGCCATGGCAGAAGCGCAGCGGTGCGCGGGCGGGATCGCATGGCCGGACGCGCTTGCCGAGCTGGCGCTGTCGAAGGCGGTGCTGGCGCGCTGGCGCGGCGAGCCGGAACAGGCACGCGAGCACCTGGCCACGGTGCGGGCGGTGCTGGGCGACTCGGACAGGGTCGGCTCCATCCTTGCCAAGACCATGGACCTGTACGGCTACCTCACCGAGGATCTCGAGACGGCCCGCGCGCACCGGACCGAGGCGTTCCGCAAGACTGTGGAGCATGCGTATCTACCGGCGGTCGCCGAGGTGTTGATCGGGATCGCGGATCTCGCGCTGCGCCAGGGACAGTACGAGCAGGCCGCGCGGCTGCTCGGGGCGAGCGACAGCGTGCGCGGTACGCCGGATCGTTCGTTGCCGGACGCTTCCAGGATCGCCGCGGACACGCTGAATCGCCTCGGCGAAACCCTGTTCACCGAGGCGACCCATGACGGTGCGCGGAGGGACTGGCGCGAGCTGGCCGAGATCACGCTCGCTTCGTGAACGACGCGCGCGCCCAGAAGTAGCCGATGAACATGATCCCCACGCACCAGGCGATCGCCGTGATGGCCGAGCCCGTCGACGGCGCGCCGGTCAGCAGCCCGCGCAGGGTTTCGATGATCGAGATGAACGGCTGGTACTCGGCGAACTGCCGCGCACCCGGCCCCATCTTGTCGGCCGGCACGAATGCACTGCTCAAGAAGGGAAGGATCATCAGTGGGACGCCGGCGAGGCCCGCGCTCTCCGGCGACTTCGCGGCGAGACCGCACGCGGATCGAGTCCCGTCGTGGGCTCGTCCAGGAAGATGATCTGCGGGTCGCCGACCAGCGTCATGGCGAGGTCCAGCTTGCGGCGCATGCCGCCGGAGTAGGACGCCGATCGAGGTGGGAGACGCATTCGCCCACTCGTGGCGGCCGAAAAACCGTTGCGGGCGAGGGCCGCGACGCGGAACGCTTCCGGCGTGGATATGCACGCCAACCAGCTGACGGTGTCACCGGAGACAGTACGCGCCTTGGTGGATGAGCAGTTCCCCGAGTGGCGGAGCCTGCCGATCACCGGCATCGCGGCCCACGGGACGGTCAACGCCATCTTTCGCATCGGCGACCGCTTCGCGGCTCGGTTCCCTCTGCAGGACGGGCACGTCGACGCGATTCGAGGCTGGCTGGAGTCCGAAGCGGAAGCCGCCCGCGAGCTGGCAGGTCGCACGCGGTTTCCCACGCCCGAGCCCGTCGCGCTCGGTGAGCCCGGCGCGGGATACCCCCTCCCGTGGTCGGTGCAGACCTGGCTGCCCGGCGACGTGGCCACCCATGAGGACCCGGGCGAATCGGTCGCGTTCGCCCACGACCTGGCCGATCTCATCAATGACCTGCGCGCGATCGACACGCGTGGCCGCACGTTCGCCGGCCAGGGCCGGGGAGGCGACCTTCAAGCCCATGACGGCTGGATGGAGACCTGTTTCGAGCAGAGCGAACAACTCCTCGACGTCCCCCGGCTTCGCCGGCTGTGGCAGGACCTTCGGAGCCTGCCGCGCAAGGACGCCGACGTGATGACCCACAGTGATCTCATTCCGGGCAACGTGCTCGTCTCGGCTGGTCGGCTGGCCGGGGTTCTCGACGTCGGCGGCTTCGGACCGGCCGACCCTGCTCTGGATCTTGTGAGTGCCTGGCATCTGCTCGAGGCCGGGCCGCGGCAGGTGCTCCGCCTGGACCTCGGGTGCGACGACCTGGAATGGGAGCGCGGCAAGGCGTGGGCCTTCCAGCAGGCGATGGGCGTCGTCTGGTACTACCTCAAGACCAACCCGCCCATGAGCCGGATGGGCCGACGCACTCTGGACCGCATCCTGAGCTCCGGATCCCGCTGGCCGTCGTCATGAAACTTTCACCGGACCTCGGCGGTCCGAAATCCAGGAATGCTCCTTTCATACCTGGCCACACCCCCGTTTCTGCTGGGTGACCGAAAACACCGGAAAAGCCCACTGATACGAAACAACCCCGCCGACGAATATCGCACTGCGCGTTCCAGATGAGACATGAACGACGGCGACGTCACGGGGAGAATTCGACATGGGGGACCTCTTCGGCATGCTCAAACGCAGGGCCGACGACAACGCGAGGAGAGTGGTGGACGCCTGCGCCGGCGAGATCGCCGGTTTCCAGGCGATCGAGTCCGGATCGCGGGCGTCGATGATGGAGTTCGCGGTCGTCGTACGGCGTCGGACGGCCGAGCTGGCCGCCTCCGGCGAGCCGCTGCTGGAAAGCGACCTGGCCTTCATCGAGTCGGTCGGCGAGCAGCGCGGCGCACAGGGCGTGGCACCGGGTTGTCAGCGCGGCGCGCTCGCGCTGCATGCCGCCTTCACGCTGCGCGAGATCTCCGAGGCGGCCGGGCCCGGCGATCTGGCCGACACGATGCGCATGATCGACTGGCTGGCCGAGCAGGGCACGGCGGCGCAGGCGGTCTACACCCGCGGCTACTTCCGGGGGTACGAGCGGTTCCTGCCGACGGCCTCGCGCGTCCACCTGCTGGCCACCATGGTGCTGCACGACGACCCGATGGCCGGCGAGCTGGCCGGGAGCCTCGGAGTGCCGGTGACCGAGCACTATCTGGTCACGGTGGTGCGGGTGGCCACGGAGCCGCCGGAGCAGTGCCGGGAGGAGGTCATAGGCACCCTGTTGCAGCGGCACCGCATACCGTTCGGGTGGCAGGAACCGGACGAGTTCGTGGCGCTGGTGCCGTACCACGGGACGCGGCCGGAGCACCGGGCGGCGGCCGAGGGATCCGGGCTGGCGCTGGCGCGGGCGGTCGCCGAGGTCGTGGGGCGGCCGTGCTCGGTCGGCACCGCCCACGGTCGCCGCCGCGCGCTGGTCCCGGCGGCCGCGCTGGCGCGGAAGGTCAGCCGGGTGGCGCCGATCGAACGGGTGCCGCGCCGGCCGTACGGGGTGGCCGACGTGTTCGCGGAGCTGGGGGCGGTGGAGACGCCGCAGGTGGACCAGTGGCTACGGGAGACGGCGCGGCGGCTCGGCGACGGGCCCGACCTGGTGCCCACGCTGGACGCCTACTACCGCAACGACATGAACCGGCTGCGTACGGCCGAGTCGCTGCACATCCATCCGCGCACGCTCGACTATCGGCTGCGGCGGGTGCGGGAGCTGGTCGGGATCGAGCCGGGCTCCACGCACGGCGTCCGGGTGCTGAGCACCACCGTCACCCGGCTGCTGGCCGGCGCGTGGAACGAGCACGGCTTTATCTGACCGCCATTTTGACATTAGTGATAACCGCCGGCCCGGCGCCATGGCGGAGGTTCTCCCGAAGTGACGATGACCGGCGCTCCTGGCTTGGCGAAAGTATCACTGGTAAGGCTCGGCCGGGCCGAAAGGGAAATCCAGCGAAAGGTTCGATCACATGGCAGTACATGCGAGAAGAATGCTCGTCGGCGTGCTGGCCGCGATCACGGCGCTGCTGTTCTCTGTCGCGCTTCACACGGGTTCGGCCGCCGCGGCTCCCGAACGCGGGTTCACCGACCAGTCGACCACGACGCTCAAGGACGCCCAGGGCAAGGACGGCGGGGCCGCGCTGACCGCCACCTACTCGTGCTCCCGGAGCGTCCCGATCCCGGCGTACTACATCGACATCGACTGCTCGGTGTTCACCGGGGCGATCAGGATCCTGGTGACCTGCTCCGACGGTTACCAGTTCGCCAGCCCGATCATCTTCGCCGGGAACCGGTTCACCGGGCGCGGCACGTGCGGACCGCCGTGGACCGTACGCTCCGCCAACGCCGAAACGGTGTTCTGACCGGTCCATCCGTCCCCCGAGCCACCCGGAACCACCGGGTGGCTCAGGCGCGTCGCCAAGCTCGGGGATCGGAGTCGCTCAGGCCACCAGGTGCTGCTCGGCCAGTTCGGTGAGCGTCACGGTGCACAGGCCGCCGCGCTCCGCCTTGACGTCGGTCACCTTGAGCTGGGTGCCCGGGGCCAGGATGAACTCCTCCTCGCCGGTGAACGCGGAGAAGCTGCGGATGCCGACGGCCCGGGCGGGGTGCACCTCGAAGAGGGTGCGCTTGCCGCGGCGGCCGAGGAACGCCTGGGCCACGCCGAGTTCCGACGTGCACGAGGACACGCCCCACCACGTCACGGTCCGGCCGAGCGGGTACTGCGCCCGCAGGTCCAGCGACACCCCGCGCCACAGCGGTTCCTTGCGGGCCGGGAGGCGCGACACGGCCGAGAACAGGAGTCGCAGGTAAGGGAGGTACGGAACGATGCGGGTCCGGTCCGGATTGCGCAGGGTGGCGTTGATCTGCCGGTAGAACGCCGACTCGCAGGTGTAGAGGTAGAGAGCCGCGATCTCGTCGGCCGACAGGCCGTCCACCGCATCGGCCGACTGCTTCTCGCCGAACCGGTACGACTGCTCCGTGTGCCAGTCGAGCCCCGACAGCAGCTTGGCCACCGGGGAGACGGCCTCGCGGAAGTCCATGAGCGGGGTGTCGAACACGCCGGTGATCGCCGGCAGCTCCAGGCCCTCGTCCTTGACGCTGGCGAGCCGTTCCAGATAGAGCTTGTGCAGCTCCATCGTGGAGGCGATGAACGCCCCCATCCGGTCGGCGGTGTCCGCGTCCGCCCCGCCGCCCTGCGCCGCGAGCTTGTTCCACCCCTTGCTGGGCAGCCAGTCGATCTCGTCGGCGCCGAGCGCCGCGAGTGCCGCGTTCACGTCGGCGAAGTGGTTACCGTCGCAGAAGATGTCGCCCTGCGCCGCGGGGTTGGGGTGGTCGATGTGCCGGACCTCGACCTCGGGGTACTTCTTCTGGAGCCGGAGCACGACCTCCTTCAGGCTGCGCGCGTGCGCCCCCCACCACGCGAACACCACGCCCCGGTCCGCCTCGTCGGCGTTCTGCTTGGCCCTGAGGATCTCCTCGACGAGCTTCTCGACGACCGGCCGCCAGAACGCGGTGTGCTGGTCGGTCCCCATGGCCCCGTCGCCGCTGGCGGTGAGCGCCGCGTTCAGCAGCAGCACGCCCTGCGTGAGCATCGCCTGGAACCACTCGGGCGGCTGCACGGTGTCGTGCTGCTTCAGCAGCGCGCGGATGTTGGCGATCGGCGTCTTCTTGGGGATCCCGTGCTTCCACATCGCCGCCGCCTTGATGATGCAGCGGATGGTGATGACCTTGCCGAACTGGCTGTCGGCCCAGTCGTGGAAGGTGTTGTCGAACATCGCGATGCCGGTGGCGCTCTCGGCCCGCGGGTACGGGTTCTGGCCGAAGACGACGACCTTCCACTTGTGCGGCGGGTTGGGCTTGAGCGCCTGGAAGGTGAGTTCGCGGACGGGGACGACCTGAGGGCTGCGGTTCGGGCCGATGAAGGTGGCGGCGGCCGGTTGTGCCTCGATGACCGGCTTCAGGAGCGGTAGCCACGGCTCGCCGCCGCCCTTGAAGAGGTCGGCCAAGGCCAGCGGGTCACCCGGACTGTGCGCGTCATCCGGTCCGGGCGACGTGGGGTCGGCGTCAGGTGACGAGGGGGTGTCGGCGTCGCGCATCGATGGGCTCCCGGGTCGGCGAGGCGTGCCGGTGGCGGCACAGGGGACTGAGGTGGAGGCATTGTGCCGCGTGAAGATCCCGAATGTGATGCGTTCGCATACGCGGAGATCATTCACACATCCCAGGCAAGATCCGGTTTTGTCGTTGTGGAGCTGTATGTTCGTGTCCGCTGGAAACGTCCCTCCCCTCGCCTGGAGTGAGCCATGACCGTCGATCCCGTGCAGCCGCCGCTCAAGGTGGTCCTGGTGGACGTCAACGCGAAGGTGGTGCAAGAGTGGCTGGCCGCGTTCGCCGACACCCCTGAGGTCGAGATCCACAAGGGCTCGATCCTCTCCGAGCAGGCCGACGCCTGGGTCAGCCCGACCAACTCCCGCGGGCGGATGGACGGCGGGGTCGACGCGGTCATCAAGCGGCATCTCGGGGCCGGGATCCAGCTACGCGTCCAGCGGGCGATCCGCGACCGGTTCGACGGGTCACTGCCGGTGGGCAGTGCCGTGTGCGTGCCGTCCGGGGCGACCAACCCGAAATTCCTGATCTCGACGCCGACGATGGTGCAGTCGGCGCAGGACGTGAGCGAGACGCTGAACGTGGCCATGGCGTGCGCCGCCGCGTTCCAGGCCATCCACATGCAGAACGAGAAGGAGCCGGGCAGCATCAGGTCGGTCGCGCTGGTCGGCATGGGCGCGGCGACGGGCCAGGTGCCGCCGAAGGTGTGCGCCAACCTGATGTGGACCGGCTACACGCTGTTCAACGACTACCGCTTCGAGGACTACGACGACCTGCGCAGGACGATCCGCGAGCAGCTCGACGACATCGACAGCCGCCCCGAGGAGCGGGTCCGGATCAAGCCGCCCACCGACAGCCCCCGGGGCTGACGCCGCGGCGAGGTCACTCCCAGACCGCGGACTCCGGGTCGACGCCGTGCGCCTTCGCGTTCGCGAAGATCACGTCGCGCAGCCAGGCGGCCAGGCCCGGTGCGACCGCGTCGAAGTGCTCCGCGAACCCGGGATCGGCGGCGTACATCCGCCCTATGCACGCCTGCATCGAGTGCGTGCAGTCGAAGTACGTCGAGATCAGCGCGCGGTGGCGCTCGGCCAGGGCGTCGGCGTCGTCGGAGCCGGGCACGACGCCGGCGCGCATCGCGGCGGCGAGGTCGGCGTTCAGAGCTTCGGTCGTGGCCGCGATGCCCTTCCAGTCCTCCGGTGTCATCGCGGCGGCCCGCTCGGCGTACTGTGCCCACTGCACGGTGTCACCCCAGCGGTCCTCGGCCTCCTCGACCCAGGCGGGCTGCCAGTCGTCGCCGAAGATCTCGACCTGCTGCTCCGGGGTCAACCGGATCCCCTTCTTCGACGCCTCCAGCATGCGGTCGACCGCGCTGACCATCTTCTGCAGCCGGGAGATGCGCTCCACGAGCTCTGACCGCTGCCGGCGCAGGTGGTCGCGCGCGTCGACGTCCGGGTCGTCGAGGACCCGGCCGATCTCGGCGAGCGGGAACCCCAGCTCCCGGTAGACGAGGACTCTGTGGATCCGGGCGACGTCGTCGTCGGAGTAAACCCGGTATCCGGCCCAGGTGCGCCCGCTCGGGCGTACGAGGCCGATCGTGTCCCAGTGGTGCAGCGTCTTCACGCTGACCCCGACGAGCGCGGCCGCCCGGCCAACGGTGAGGATGGCCATCAGCTCAGTATCGCTCACCCCGCCCGGGCCTTGATGCGCCGTCGGTGAGGTCGGCCGGGGCGGCGGCGATGCGCGAGACCAGCGAGTCGGGCCGGAACCGCGTGGGTGCGGCCGAGGTCGGCGGTGACGTGCAGAATCCGGTTGAAGGTCCTGAACGCCTCGTCGTCACCCGGCTTCATCCGGCGGCGGTGAATGCGGTCGTACCAGTACTTCTGCTCCTCCTCGATCCGCGGCAGGAGCTCGGCGCGGGTGAGGGTGCGTGCTTCCTCGACGGTGAGCCTCGCGAAGCCCGGCATGGCCTCACTGTGCCTGCGCTTCGGCTCTCGGCTGACAATCCCGCGAAACATTAACTGGCTGCATTAGTCTTGCCACCGTGAGTAACAGAGTCCTCCGGCGGATCGGGCGGCGCGGCGCGTCCCTGGCGTTCGTCGGCCTGTTATCTCTGGCCATCGCCGCCTCGCTGGCCTTCGCGCCGGCGAGCCAGCGTGCCACCCCCTCCTATGCCGTGCTGGCCTCCATCGCGCCGCTTGACGTCTGGGCGGTGCTCTGGCTCGCCACCGGCATGCTGTGCCTGGTGCAGATGTTCCTGCGCTCCGACCGGATGGCCTTCGCCGCCGCCACCGCGCTGGTCCTCCTGTACGGGCTGGTGTTCCTGGCCTCGACGTTCACGGGAGACAATCCGCGAGGCTGGGTCGGGGGTGCGGTGTGGCTGGCGTTCGGCGGCTGGATCACGCTGATCGCGACCTGGCCGGAGGCCGTCACGCTCGACCGGCTCCCGGGCTCCGGCTCGGCGGTGATCGTCGCCAACGCCGCCGGGATCATCCAGTCCTGGAATCCGCAGGCCGCCACCATGTTCGGCTGGAGCACCGACGAGGCGGTCGGGCGGCCGTTGACGATGCTCATGCCGGCGCGTTTCCGCGACAGGCACGACATGGGGCTGACCAAGGTCCGCGTCCACGGCCACTCCGAGCTGGCCGGTCGGATCATTCCGCTGGTCGGCCTGCGTCGCGACGGCACGGAGTTCGCCATCGCGCTGACCGTCAACGCCTGGCACAGCGACGACGGGATCACGTACACCGGCGTGATACGCCCAGTGGAAGGAGGCCACGCTGACTGACATCCTCATCCAGGTCGCCCTCGGGATCGTCCCGCTCGGCGTGGCATACCTGGCCTTCCGCTCCGCCACCGACGCCAACAAGAAGACCCAGCAGACCGCCATCCTCCAGGCCGAGCGCCAAGCCGAGTTAGAACGCTCCAAGGTGGACGCCGAGGCCTTCCTCAGAGCGAAGACGATCTACGAGGACGCGCTCAGCCAGATGGAGAAACAGCTGAGCAGGGTGCAGAATCAAGCCTCCCAGCTCGGCGCCGACCTGATCGGCGAGCAGGGCACGACCACGGCGATGCGCGACCAGATCGGCCAGCTCCAGGCCCAGATCCGCGCGCTCGAACGCACCGTCGTCGCCCTGCGCGCCCAGCTCATCGCCGCGGGGATGGCTCCCGTGCCCACGTCCGAGGCCACCGGCCCCTACTTGCGCAGACGCCTGCTCGGCGAAGGATAGAAGACCGGCCCTCGGCGCTGACCGCCGACCATCTCAGGGCCGAACGATCGGGCTCCCCCCGCCCGCTTCCACCGCCACGTCCGCCCGCTTCCTCCGTTGATCAGAGCCCGTGTGCCTCGGCCAGCAGTTCCGCCGAGCGCAGCCAGACCTTCCTGTCGGTGGCCGAGAAGGCGACGATCAGCTCATCGGCGTCGGCGAGCTTGGCGAACCGGTCGACATACTCCTTGACCTCCGCCGCGTCCCCGACCGCCGAATACTTGGCCATCTGCACGATCTGCTGCCCGGCCGGCGACCCGAGGATCATGTCCGCCTCCTCGGTCGTGAACGTGCGCCCCCGCCCCAGGAACCTGCTCACCCTCAGCCGCTTCGAGGCCAGGAACTCCTCCTGTGCCTCCTCCGACGTGTCCGCCGCGATCACGTTGAGCGCGGCGATGACATAGGGCCGGTCGAGCTGCGCCGACGGCTGGAAGTCACGCCGGTAGAGCGCCACGGCCTCCTCCAGGGCGGTCGGGGCGAAGTGCGAGGCGAACGCGTACGGGAGCCCCAGCGCGGCGGCGAGCTGAGCCCCGAACAGCGACGAGCCGAGGAGGTAGAGCGGGACGTTCGTGCCCTTGCCCGGCGTGGCGTCCACGCCCGGGATCCGGGACTCACCCGACAGGTAACCCTGCAGCTCCAGGACGTCCTGCGGGAACGTGTCGGCGGCCGACGGGGTGCGGCGCAGGGCGCGCATGGTCTGCTGGTCGCTGCCCGGCGCCCGGCCGAGGCCCAGGTCGATGCGTCCCGGATGCAGGGTTTCGAGGGTGCCGAACTGTTCGGCGATGGTCAGCGGAGCGTGGTTCGGGAGCATGACGCCGCCCGCCCCGAGGCGGATCGTCCGGGTGTGGGCGGCGACGTGGGCGATGAGCACGCTGGTCGCCGAGGAGGCGATGCTGGCCATGTTGTGGTGCTCGGCGTACCAGATCCGCCGGTAGCCCAGGTCCTCGGCCCGCTGGGCCAGGGCCACGCTGGCGGCGAAGCTGTCCGCCGCCGTCTCGCCCTCGCCGATGATCGCCAGATCAAGGATGGACAGCGGCAGAGTCATGAGTACGCGCCTTTCGCAGAGCGGTTCGACCTGGCTCTGGACAACAGCCGCGAAGGCGCCGTTATTTCACCGATGGGCCCCTGGCGGGCTCAGGGGCCCATCGAGTCTCATGACGCCGTACAGGTCACCGGTGACGGGACGCCGTTCTGGCCGTTCCAGTTGGCGACGAAGCCGAACGTGGTGCTCGCTCCGGCCCCGAGGGCGCCGTTCCAGTTGAGGTTCGTCACGGTGACGGTGCCGCTGCCCGAGAGGTTGCCGTTCCAGAGCTGCGTGATCGTCTGCCCGTTCGGGAACGTCCAGCCGACCTTCCAGCCGGCGATGCCGGCCGAACCCGTGTTCTTCACGGTGACCTCACCCTGGAAGCTGCCCTGCCACTGACTCGTCACCTTGTACGTGGCCGCGCATCCCGCGGGGCCGGTGGTCGGCGTCACGGTGGGAGTGACCGTGGGCGTCACGGTCGGGGTCACGGTCGGGCCGACGGTGGGCGGCGGGGCGGCGACGGCCAGGTCGTAAGCCCGCTGCGGCACGAACTGTCCCGCGCTCGCGATGCACCCGTCCGCCTCGCCGGGCGGCTTGACCCAGAGGTAGGCGGCGACGGCCGAGTCACCCGTGTTCGTGGTGCTCCAGATGCCCGTGGCGCGGCCCGCCGGGTCGCACCACTCGCTGCCCTGCGGCCCGTTGCCGTTGCGGCTGGTGTCGACGACCGCCTTCAGCCTGGACACGCCGGTCGCCGCGATGATGCTCTTCGCGTACGACACCAGGCCCGGGGTGGCGCGGTAGTTGGAGGTGTTGACGGCGATGCCGTCGGCGCTGTTGGCCACGTCCGCGCCGGTCAGCCTGGACGCGGCCTCCGAGGGGGCCAGCCAGGCGTCGTGTCCGATGTCGAAATAGACCTTGACCTGCGACGACGTCCCCCTGAACTTCTTCCCGGCGTACGCCATGGACGCCTTGACCTCGGCCTGCTGCGAGGCGTTCATGCAGTTCGTCATGATCGCCAGCGCGTCCGGCTCCAGCACGATCGTGGCGGGCCGGCCGCCGAGACCGGCCGCGATCTGGTCGATCCAGGCCCGGTACGACGCGTGGTCCGGCGCGCCGCCCGCGCTCGCGCCACCGCAGTCGCGGTTCGGCATGTCGTACACGACCATGATCGGGACCTTGCCCGCCGAGGCGGCGGCGCCGACGTACGCGTCGACCTGGCTGCGCACGGTGGCAGGGTTGTACGTGGCGAACCACCGGCCCTGGGGCACGGCGGCGATCCGGTCCCTGATCACCTGGGTGCGGCTGTCGTTGGGGTTCGCGGCGACCCATTTCGCCGCGTTCGTCTGCGGATCCACGTAGAAAGCGGAGTCGGCGGCCTCGGCGGTGGACGAGGACAGGACGATCGCCCCCGCCGCGGCCATGGCGGCCGCCGAGAGGAGCACCGCCAGGACGGGCCTTCTGCGAAACATGAAATTCACTCCGTCCGTCATGTGGGAGCGCTCCCACCGGCTCCTCGGATCGTAGGTAACCGTCAGTGCCCGCTCAAAGACATCCGATCGCTGCCATCCACGTCTTCCCAGGCCAGGCCCATGGCAGGGGGTGAAACTTTCAGCGCAGACAGGCCTCGAAGACCGCGGTCAGGCGGTCGACGTCGGCCGGGCTGGGCGCCTCGGGGCCGAGGCGGCGGCGCATGGCGCCGATGCCGAGGAAGACCGCCGTGGCCATGCGGGCCCTGGCGTGGGCGTCCGGGCCGCCCAGTTGCTCCTCGAGCGGGTCGAGCAGCGCCGTGATCAGGCGCTCGCGGGCGACGGCCTGGATATCCGGATCTCCGGCGGAGCGTTCGAGGGTGCGCAGGATCGGGCTCTCCGGCGGGTGCTCCATGCGCTCGGCCGCATATTCCGCCAGGCGGCGCGGCAGGCTCCCGCGGTCGCCGCCGAACAGGTCCCTTATGGTCGGCTCCCCGTCCAGGACCGCGCCGAAGAGACCGGCCTTGGAGCCGAAGTAGCGGCCGACCAGGGCGATGTTGGCGTCCGCGGCAGCGGCGATCATGCGAACGGTCACGCGTTCGTACCCCTGCTCGCCGAAGAGCGTGCGGGCCGCACGGAGGATCCGCTCGCGAGTGGCCTCGCGGTCGCGGGGCCTCGCCTCAGACACCTGAGCATCCACACCCCGAACTCTACTGAACGCACCCCCCACTTGCCGCGCGGCTAGTAAACGGGCGTATACTCAAGTTCGCAAAACTGTAGTAAGGGGATGATGAAGCCTTGGTGGCGCATGCTCAGGCCGCAGCCCCCGCGAGGCGGCAGTACACCCACCGCGAAATCCTCGAGGTCATGTCCGGGCTGATGCTCGCCATGCTCACGTCGATGATCTCGACCTCGGTGGTTGGTACGGCGCTGCCGACGATCGTGGGTGAGCTGGGCGGTCAAGATCAGTACTCATGGGTCGCCTCCGCGACCATGCTGACCATGACGGTGTCCACGCCGTTGTGGGGCAAGCTGTCCGACGTGTTCGGGCGGAAGCTGCTCTTCCAGACCGCGCTCGGGCTGTTCGTCGCGGCCTCGCTGGTGGCCGGTCTGTCGCAGAACATGGGGCAGCTCATCGCGGCGCGGGCCGTGCAGGGCCTTGGTGTGGGTGGTCTGTCGGCACTCGCGCAGGTGATCCTGGGCGACATCGTGTCCCCCCGCGAGCGTGGCCGCTACTCCGGCTACATGGGGGCGGTCTTCGGGATCTCCACGGTCGCGGGGCCGCTGCTCGGCGGGTTCCTGGTGGACACCGACTGGCTCGGCTGGCGCTGGTGCTTCTACGTCGTGGTGCCGTTCGCCCTGGTGTCCTTCCTGGTGATCCAGAAGGTGCTGAAGCTGCCGAAGATCAAGCGGAGCACCTCGATCGACATCTGGGGCGCGACGACGATCACGGCCAGCGCGAGCGCGCTCATGCTGCTGCTGACGCTGGGCGGCGTCGAGTTCGAGTGGAACTCGGTCTGGACGTACTTGCTGGCGGCGCTCAGCCTGCTGATGCTGGCCCTGGCGGTGCTGTCGGAGCGGACCGCGCGCAACCCGATCCTGCCGCCGCGGCTGTTCCGCAACCGTACGTTCGTGCTCACCGGCCTCGCCTCGCTGTTCGTCGGCATGGCGATGTTCGGCGCGATGATCTACCTGCCGCAGTACCTGCAGATCGTCAAGGGCCTCAGCCCCACCGCGTCCGGCCTGATGACGCTGCCCATGGTGGTGGCGCTGTTCCTGGCCGGCGTGATCTCCGGGAAGATCGTCACCCAGACCGGCCGGTGGAAGATCTTCCCGGTCGTGGGCCTGCTGGTCGTGGCGGTCGGGCTGTTCCTGCTGTCCCGGCTGCACGTCGACTCCAGCGAATGGCTCATCGGCTTTGACGTGGCGGTGCTGGGCACCGGGCTCGGCCTGTCCATGCAGATGCTCATCCTGGCCGCCCAGAACGGCTCCGAACTGCGTGACATGGCCTCCACCACGTCCGGCGTGTCGTTCTTCCGCTCGCTGGGCGGCGCCGTCGGTGTGGCGGCCTTCGGCGCGATCCTGACGAACCGCCTCAAGGACGAGATAGCCGACATGCTCAGGGCCGCGCACATCGCGCTGCCCGGCGGCTCGAACGTCAAGCTCGGCAGCCCGAGCGCCATCCAGCAGCTGCCCACGCCGATCAAGAACATCGTGCTGGAGGCGTTCACCAGGGGCCTGGAGACGGTGTTCATGGTGGGCGTGCCCATCGCGCTGCTCGGGTTCGTGGCGACGATCTTCCTCAAGGAGCTGCCGCTGCGCGGCTCCTCGACGCCGGCTGCCCCGGCGCCAACGCCGCTGAACAAGGACGACCTGGTCCTGGCCGGGCTGCTGCTCGAGCTGATCGCCCAGCGCGTCGAGCGGGCCAACGGCCAACCGTCCGCCCTGCTCACCGCGGTCGCCAAGATGGCGCCACCGGACGACCGCCCGGAACGCGAGCGGGCCCGGTCCGTCGCCAAGAACGTGCTGCGGCCGACCTCGCGAGCCCTCATCGCGCAGGCCGCACCCCCGCAGAAAGACCTCGTATCAGGAGGAATCTCACAGTGATTCGCAAGTTCGCGGGCGCCGTCGCGGCCGCCCTGGCCGTCCTGGCCGGGCTGTGGCTGATGATCGCCCCCTTCGCCCTGGGCTCCCAGCCGGAGGACGCCGACTGGACGAACACCACCCAGTCGGAGTTCTTCACCGGCCTCGGCGTGGCCGTCGTGGGGCTCATCGGCGCGATCTGCTTCGTGCTGGCCATCCACGAGGAGCTCGTCGTACGGGGCCTCGTGGCCGTCCGGCAGCGGCAGCCCGAGCCGGAGCCGGAGCCCGTGCCGGTCGCGGCCCAGGCGTCGTCCGCCGAGCTGGCGAGCCTGCTGGCCCCCCTCGTCGAGGCGCTGCGCGAGGACATGAACAACTCGGGTGAGCACCGCCGTAACGGCAAGGCTTCCCTGGTCGGAGTGGAGGACAACCGATGAAGGCCAAGCTGGGCGTCTCCGCCCTCGTCCTGCTGTTCCTCGGTGGCCTGTGGCTGGTCGCCGCGCCGTTCGCGGTCGGCTACCAGAGCAGGGGCGCGGCCTACGTCGACGCGACGGTCAACGATCTGTGGCTCGGGGGGTCGATCGCCGCGGTCTCGTTCGTGGCCCTGGTGATCTACGCGGCCGACGCCCTGCGCGAGCTGGCCCTCCGCGACGTGCTGATTGCCGAGCACCGCTCGGGAAGCCGTGATGGACGTCCTCGCTCCGCTGCGGCTCCATCACGACACGCCGACTCATAACGCGAGACGTGCCGTGTTCGGCGGTGACACAGACCCCGCACGGGAGCCACTGACCGGCAGGCTCCCGGCCGGGCAGTTCGAGATCGGCAAGGACGGTGCCGGCCTGCTCGTGGTGGGCTTCGACGGATCGGGCCCGAGCCGCAACGCGCTCGCGTATGCGGCCGGGCTCGCCCGGCGGGACAACGCGGCGCTGCTCATCGCCTTCGTGGAATCCCTCAACAGCGCCGCGCTGTGGTTCTTCGCCGGGTCGCCGATCATTCCCGACGCGGCGGCCGACCTGACCGAGGATCTGCGGGACGAGCTGAGAGGCGCGGGCGTTCCGTGGCAGTTCGTCAGCATGCGCGGTGACGCGGCGCGCGAGCTGGAGACGCTGGCCAGCTCATATATGGCCGACGCCATCGTGGTGGGCCGCTCGCGTTCCTCCTGGCACGGCTCGGTGGCGGTCGGGCTGGCGAAACGGGCTCGCCGTACTGTGCTGATAGTGCCCTGAGCTGGTGGGACGTCGCATATGGTGGCGAGATGAAACGTGCTGCCGCCATGGCGTTCGTGGTGCTCGCGTCCGTTTCGTGCGGGACGAGCAAGCCTGCCGCCACCGGTTCCGTCCCCCAGGAGACCGCTCCCGCTTTCGAGAGCCTCGACTCGCCCACGCCGTCGCCCACCACGGGCGCGCCCGGCTCGACCGCCCCGCCGGCCTTCAGCGCCAAGATCTCGCGGCTCTCCCGCGAGCAGCTGCCGTACTCGTGGCGGCCCGGCTGCCCGGTCCACTACCGCGACCTGCGGCTGGTCACGATGACGTACTGGGGCTTCGACGACAAGCCGCACACCGGGCAGCTGGTGGTGAACAAGGCGGTCACCGACGACATCGTGACCGTCTTCAAGAAGCTGTACGGCTGGCGCTGGCCGATCGAGCGGATGAAGCTGGTGGACGCGTACAAGGGCGACGACTTCGACTCGATCGAGGCCAACAACACCTCGGCCTTCAATTGCCGCCAAGCGACCGGGTCCACTCATTGGTCCAAGCACGCCTACGGGCAAGCGATAGACGTCAATCCCATCCAGAACCCATATGTCACCTCAAGTGGTAGCACAGCGCACCAAGCATCCAAAAAGTTCACAAAACGCCCCATGAAGGGAAAGGGCGTAATAAATCCCGGTGACAAGGTAGTTAAGGCCTTTGACCAGGTTGGTTGGGAGTGGGGCGGTTACTGGTCAGGAGCCAAGGACCTGCAGCATTTCAGCAAGGGCGGAGGCTGAGAGAATCCACCATGGCGGCTAAGGACGGCGACGGCTGGATCGAATGCTCCCAAGGCCACCGGCACTGGGGGCTGCACGGCGCCTCGGGGCTGCTCGTCGTCCACCATGACGAGCTCGGCACGCCGTACGTGCTCATGCAGAAACGCTCCTGGTGGAGCCACCACGGCGGCACCTGGGGACTGCCGGGCGGGGCCCGCGACAGCCACGAGGACGCCGTCGCCTCCGCGCTGCGGGAGGCCCGCGAGGAGGCGGCGCTCGCCGGCGACGGGCTGCGGGTGCAGGGCGTCTACCGCGACGATCACGGCGGATGGGCGTTCGAGACGGTGATCGCCGCGTCGTCCGAGCTGCTGGCCGCCGCACCCGCCAACGCGGAGAGCAGCGAGATGCGCTGGCTCCCGCTGCAGAAGGTGACCGACCGGAAGCTGCATCCCGGCTTCGCCGCCACCTGGGACGAGATCCAGGGGGAGATCAGGCCGGAGACCCTCGTGCTCGACGTGGCCAACATCGTGGGCGCGCGGGCCGAGCACGGCTGGTGGCGCGACCGGCTCGGCGCGGCGACCCGCCTGCTGGAGGCCGTGTCGCGGCTCAGGCTCACGCATCCGGTGCTGGCGCAGTGGTATCCGCGCGTCGTGGCGGTCGTGGAGGGCGCCGCCAGGAGCGCACCGGAGCCGCCGGGGGTTCAGGTGGTCGCGGCCACCGGGAGCGGCGACGACGCGATCGTCGACGTGGTGCGCCAGGCCAAGCCGTGGGAACGGGTGCTCGTCGTCACCGCGGACCGGGGGCTGAAGGAACGCGTGCACGAGCTGGGCGCCGAGACCGTGGGCCCGAAGTGGCTGCTCTCGCAGCTGGCCGACTGACCTGTCCTCAGGTCCTCAGGTCCTCAGCGACTGACCTGCTCTCAGCGTTCCACGGCGAGCACGGCGTCGAAGGCGGCTTTCAGGCCCGTCACGTCGAGCACGCGCTGAAGCACGCCGTGCACTCCGACCAGGCGTAACGTGCCGGCTTGGGCGGTGACCCGGCGCTGGTGCTCCACGAGCACCCACAGGCCGCTGGAGTCGCAGAACTCCAGCGCCTTCGCGTCGATGTCGACCCGCACGAGCCCTTCGGCGAGCAGCTTGCCCAGACACTCCTTGAGCTGCGGCGCGGTGAGCTTGTCCAGATCTCCGTCGAGGCGGACGAGCGCTGCCGATCGACCGCGCTCCACCTCGACGTTGAGATCCGCCACCTCCTGAACGTACACCCCTGTCACCGCAGCCGCTATCGTGGTTTCCGCACAGGAGGGTTCGCATAGTGGACGAGTGCAGCCGCCTTGAAAGCGGCCAGGTCAGCGATGGCCTCGTGGGTTCGAATCCCACACCCTCCGCTCACTCGCGGATGCCCGCGAATCCGTCGCCCACGCAGGCGGCGAGCTGCAGGTAGGAGTCCCTGGTCGGCTCCTGCAGCCGGTCGAGGTCGATCTCCGCGCCCTCCTCCAGATGCGGGTCGTACGGCACCCGCACCACCGCGCGGCACCTGGCGGCGAAGTGGGCCTCCAGCTTCTTGATGTCCACCGCCGACTTCGAGCGCGGCCGCACGCTGCACAGCACCACGGTCGCGTTCTTCACCAGGTCGCCGTAGTGGTGGGCCTCCAGCCAGTCGAGCGTCGCGGAGGCCGCCCTGGCGCCGTCCACGGACGGGGAGCTGACCAGCACGATCTGGTCGGCCAGCCCGAGCACGCCGCCCATCGCGGAATGGAGCAGGCCGGTGCCGCAGTCGGTGATGCAGATCGAGTAGAAGTTCTCCAGCACCTGGGAGACGGCCTGGTAGTCGGCGCCGCTGAACGCCTCGGACACCGACGGGTCACGGTCAGAGGCGAGCACCTCCAGCCGCGAGGGCGCCTGCGACGTGAACGCCCTGATGTCCACGTAGCGCTTGACCTGGTCACGCTCGTTGAGCAGGTCGCGCACGGTGGCCGAGGTCTCCAGGACGAGCTTGTCGGACAGGGTGCCGCGGTCGGGGTTGGCGTCCACGGCGATGACCCGGTCGCCGCGGATCTGGGCCAGGGTGGCGCCGAGACCGACCGTGGTCGTGGTCTTGCCCACGCCGCCCTTCAGGCTCAGCACGGCCACGCGGTGGTGACCGGCGGTGACCGGGGTGCGGGCCCTGCTCACCAGCTGGCGGCGGCGGCGGACCTCCGGGGGTTCGCCCGGCTTGATCCAGCCTCCCGACGCCTTGTAGACCAGGCGGCGCCAGCCCTTGGAGGGGGCGTTACGCCGTCCGCGTAGCAGGGACTCCGGGTCGAGGCTGTCGGCGGTCGGACGGCCGGTGATCGGCGGCCTGGGCGATGCGGTGAACACGGGGATCGGGGCAGGGCGGCGCCGCCGCTCCGCGGGCGGCGGGATCTCGCGCTCTGCGGGGCGCCACTCGTGCTGCTCGGTCCACTGCGGGGGCTCCTCCTGCTGAGCCGGCTCGGACCGTTCCGGCGAGGTCGGCTCCGACCACGAGGACCGTTCCTGCTGGGCCGGCTCGGACCACGAGGACCGCTCCTGCTGGGCCGGCTCCGACCACGAAGGCAGTTCCTGCTGGGCCGGCTCCGACCACGAGGGCCGCTCCTCACGCCGCTCCTCAGGCTCCGCGGGCTCGGCCTTCGGCCACGACGGCTCCGCGTCCTTCGGCCATGACAGCTCGGCGTCCGTCGACCACGACGGCTCCGCGTCCTTCACCCACGGCGGCTCCGTGTGCTCGCCCTTGGGCCACGACGGCTCCGCGGGCTCGGCGCGCTCGTCCGCCGGCCGCTCCTGGGGCTCGGCTTCCTGCGTGGCGGCCGGTTCCGACCACTTGGGAGGCTGGATCGTCGGGAGGGTGTCGAACGGCTCCGACCACTGCGGGCGCTCGGTCTTCGGAGAGGTGTCCTCGGAGGCGGACTCGTCGTCCTTCTCCGTGGCAGGCTCGGCTTCCGCTCGGGCGGTCTCCTTCTCCGGCTCCTCGCGGGGCGGCTCCGGCGCGCGGGCCCACTCGGGCACGGACGACCAGGACGTGTCCTGCGTCTCCTGATCCGACGGCTCCGGCGGCCCCGACGGCTCGGGCGGGGTGAACGACAGCGCGTACGTGTCGGTGTCGTCGGGCCGCGGCAGCGGCTTCAGCGGAGCGTGGAACGGATCCTCTTCGCGCGGGGCGCTCGGTGGGGCGGCCGGGGGCTCCTTCGTGGCCGCGCTGGCCGTGCCGAGCCACTCCGCGGCCTCCATCTCACCGTCGGGCAGGTCCTCGGCCGCCGCGGCGCCGTACACGGAGTCGACGGCCGCGCGGAACAGCGGCGGTGTCGGCGTGTCGGGCTGCGTGGGGACCATCCGCCACGGGTCCTGGGGGTACGGCGAGGCGACCGACTCGTCGGCAGCCGCGGTCGAGGCGCTCACAGAGACGGGGGCCTCCTCCGTCTCCTTGATCGCGTCGAGCCACGCCAGCTGCTCCTCGAGCGATTCCTCTCGATCGTGTCTTGCCACCGTGTTCCCCCTCGGGTGGGTCTAAAGGGGCAGCAAATACCTTGCAGGTTAACGCCATGGGCAACCACACAGCTCGGCAACCCACAACTTCTTTGCCCGGCTACCGTAGTTCGCATGCGAGCCATTGAGATCGCCGAGCCGGGCGGACCAGAGGTACTTCAGTGGCGTGAGGTGCCGGATCCCCGGGTCGAGCGGGGAGAGGTCCTCATCGACGTGACCGCTTCGGCGGTCAATCGGGCCGATGTCCTGCAGCGGCAGGGGTTCTACGCGCCTCCGCCCGGCGCGTCGCCGTACCCGGGGCTGGAGGTCTCCGGCGTGGTGGCCGAGGTCGGCGTGGACGTCGAGCAGTTCAAGCCTGGTGACCAGGTGTGCGCGCTGCTCGCGGGCGGCGGTTACGCTGAGCGCGTAGCCGTTCCGTGGGAGCAGGTCATGCCGGTGCCGGACGGCGTGCCGCTGGTGGAGGCCGCCGGGCTGCCGGAGGTGGCGTGCACGGTGTGGTCCAACGTCTTCATGGTCGGGCGGCTGCGCAGGGGCGAGACGCTGCTGGTGCACGGCGGGGCCAGCGGGATCGGCACGTTCGCCGTGCAGCTCGCCAAGGCGCTCGGCTCGCAGGTCGTCGCGACGGTCGGCTCGGCGGCCAAGGGCGAGCGGGTCAGGGAGCTGGGCGCGGACGAGGTCATCAACTACCGCGAGGAAGACTTCTCCGACAAAGTACGCGCGGACGTCATCCTCGACATCATGGGCGCCAAATACCTTGCCGGAAACGTCCGGGCGCTCCGCACCGGCGGCCGGCTGGTGATCATCGGGCTGCAGGGCGGCCTCAAGGGCGAGATCGACCTGGGGGCCCTGCTCGCCAAGCGCGCCTCCGTGCACGCGACCGCGCTCCGCTCACGTCCGGTGGACGAGAAGGGGGCAATCGTCCGTAGTGTTGTGGACAACGTCTGGCCCCTGGTCAGCGCCGGGGCCGTGCGTCCTGTGGTGCACGCGAAACTACCGATTTCCGAGGCCGCCGAAGCCCACCGATTGTTGGACTCGGGGGAGCACGTCGGCAAGATCCTGCTAGTACGGTGAGTGTTATGAATGCTGAGGACAACAACACCCCTCACATCGTGGTGGTGGGCCCTGACTTCCAAGGTCAGGGCGATAGTGGCGAAGAGGATCGATCGGTCACCAACCTGGTCGAGCAGCCCGCCAAGGTGATGCGTATCGGCAGCATGATCCGGCAGCTCCTCGACGAGGTCCGGGCCGCGCCCCTCGACGAGGCCAGCCGCAAGCGGCTGAAGGACATCCACGCGTCCTCGATCAAGGAGCTCGAGGACGGCCTGGCTCCTGAGCTGGTCGACGAGTTGGAGCGGCTGTCCCTTCCGTTCACGGAGGAGAACGGCGCGCCGCCGAGCGAGGCGGAGCTGCGCATCGCGCACGCCCAGTTGGTCGGCTGGCTCGAAGGGTTGTTCCACGGCATCCAGACCACGCTGTTCGCGCAGCAGATGGCCGCGCGTGCCCAGCTGGAGCAGATGCGCAGGGCGCTGCCCGGCGTGCCTCAGGGGGATGACCAGCACCGCCCGCCCGGCGGCTCCGGCCCCTACCTGTAACGGGCGCGAGCGCCTGCTCCGGCCCGCCGCCGGCTATCCGTAGAGCCGCTCGATCACCTGAGCGACGCCGTCGTCGTCGTTGGCCGCGGTCACGTGGTCGACGGCCGCGAGCACGTCCGGATGTGCGTTCGCGACCGCGTACGACGTGCCTGCCCAGCCCAGCATGGGCAGGTCGTTCGGCATGTCACCGAACGCGATCACCTCCGAGGGCTTGATCTCGTGCTGCCCGGCGAGCGCCGCCAGCGCCGTGGCCTTCGTCACACCCTGGGCGCTCATCTCGATCAGACCCCTGCGGCTGGAGTGGGTCGCGGTCACCAGATGCCCCACCAACCCCTCCACGGTGGACTGCAGCTCGTCCGCGTCCATTCCGGGGTGCAGGGCCAGCAGCTTGGCGCACGGGCGCGCCGTTACCGAGTCGACGAGTGCCGTTAGGGCCCCCCTGTCCAGGCCACCCAGGAGGAATTCTGACTCATGCGCAAAACCCGCTTCATACTCGACCGAAAATACGAGATCGGACACGTTCGCTCTTAGCTGATCCACGACTTCCTCGAGTACGTCGACCGTGATCAGGTGAGATTCCACTATCTGTTCGGTATGGAGATCGTAGATCAGTGCCCCGTTCGCACAGATTGCGAGCCCACGGTGACGTACGGCACCCGCGACCCCGCCCATCCACCGGGGCGGACGCCCCGTCACGAACACGAGCACAGCACCGGATTCCTCGACTTTGCCGAAGGCTGCCACTGTGCGGGGAGACACGGTTCCGTCAGTACGCAACGCGGTGCCATCGAGGTCGGTGGCCACAAGACGGGGCGCGGGAAGGCTCTGCATAACAGGTTCCAGTTTGCCGGGTGATGCCGCCTGACAGAAATCTTCGTTGGTACGGGAACACCAACGCGCCAGAATGGTGTTAGATGTGATGGCGTTGTATTAGCTGATCCCGTAGTGAAAACCAGCATGACTTTGTCTGAGCCACCCCGGGTGCTTGCTGTACGACACACCGGGACCCACGAGGTGTGGGTCCCATAGATTCACATCCTGAGGGAGAGCTTTTATGGCTCAGGGAACCGTCAAGTGGTTCAACGCCGAGAAGGGCTTCGGCTTCATCGCCCCGGACGGCGGTGCGCCGGACGTGTTCGTTCACTTCTCCGAGATTCAAGGCAGTGGCTACCGCAGCCTTGAAGACGGTCAGCGGGTCGAGTTCGAGATCACGCAGGGACAGAAGGGGCCGCAGGCCTCCCAAGTCCGCGCCATCTGACCTTGTAGCGGCGAGACAGGCCGGGGTTCGCTTCCAGCGGGCCTCGGTCTTTTGCTTGTTCCGGGTTGGTCACGGCCGCGAACCTTCTGGGCTTCGCGGCCATCCACCCCTACATGAGGTACGCCTGGTTATGTCACCCCGTGACCGTTGCCGGGGTGTTCGTGCTCTTCATCAACGACCACCTGCTCAAGCAGGCCTGGCCCGGGCCGCTCACGGGCAAGCTCAGCGACGTGGCGGGGCTGGTCGTCGCCCCCGCGCTGGTGGCCCTGCTCTTCTGGCGGCGGGCCGATCTGGCGGCCACCGTGCTGACCGGGGTGCTCTTCACGCTCGTGAAAACCACGGAGACGGGCGCTGAGCTGGCTTCCCATGCCTGGACCCTTGTGGCGGGCCCATCGCGCGTCCTGGCCGATCCCACGGACCTCCTCGCCCTGCCCGCGCTCGCCCTGGCCTGGTGGGTACGCCGCCGCAGCCTGGAGTCGTACTCCGCGCGCTGGCGCGTGATCGTCACGATGCCCCTGGCCGTACTGGCGGTGACGGCCACATCGGCCGCACCAATACCCCGCGCCGGCTCTGTCAATGTGGAGGGGGACTCGATCGTCGTCCACGTGCGGGACGGCCTCACCCAGATCTCCGACGACGGCGGGGTCACCTGGGAGGAGGACAGCGGTGCGCGGGAGAGCAGGCCGCTGCAGAGCGCCGCCTGCGTGCCCCGGCAGCCGACGCGGTGCTATCGGGTGATACCCGACCGGGTGGCCGTCGAGCAGTCCGATGACGGCGGCAAGACCTGGGGCCCCTCATGGGCGCTCACCGCGGACGACCGCGAGCGGCTCGCCCGGCGCTACCCGTCCTGGGCCGGCCGGCACTCGATGGCGCTGGCCGTGCAGGCCCGTCCGGGCGGGCACGTCGTGGTCGTCGCGAACGGCCTGGACGGGATCCTGGTCCGCGACGTGTCCGGCGAGTGGCGGCACGTCGGCTTGCCCGGCTCTCCGGAACCCACCGCGGTGGCCCTGTTGCCGGAGCGCAACGTGGCGATCTTCCTGGCGGTGTGCATGCTGTTCGGCGGCGCCGCCGCGGGGTTGCAGCGCTACCAGCGCGCGTACATCGGATCCGCTGCGGCCGCCAGCCTCGGTCTCTTCACCGTGCTCAGCGGCCCCGCACCGCTCTCCGTCGGGATGGACGTGGACACGGCTGTACTGGCCCTGTTCGGCGTGCTCGCGACCCTGGTGGGCCCGGTGGCGTGCCTCGCGCTGGCGGTGGCCGGCCGAGCCCGGCCCACTCCCGCGGCCGTGGGGGTGCTGGCTGCCCCGCTCGTGTACCTGACCGTCTACACGCCCTTCTACGGCTGGTCGGAGGGCACCCCGGGCCCGTACTGGGTCGCCGTCGCCCTGGCCGTGCTGCTGACCGGCCTGGTCGTGCTCGGGGGCGCCGTCCTCATCAGGAACGACGCCCGTCGCGCCTACTTGGACGGCTCCAGCACGTCGAGGCCCACGTAGGGCCGCAGCGCCTCGGGAACCACCACGGAGCCGTCGGCCTGCTGGTGGTTCTCCAGGATGGCCACGATCCACCGGGTCGTGGCCAGCGTGCCGTTGAGCGTGGCCAGGTGCTGCGGCTTGCCGTCCTTGTCGCGGTAGCGGACGGCGAGCCGGCGGGCCTGGAACTCCGTGCAGTTGGAGGTCGAGGTCAGCTCGCGGTAGCGGCCCTGGGTCGGGATCCACGCCTCGCAGTCGAACTTGCGGGCCGCCGACATGCCGAGGTCCCCCGCCGCCGTGTCGATGATCCGGTACGGAACCTCGATCTTGGCCATCATCTCCTTCTCCCAGGCGAGCAGGCGAAGGTGCTCCTCGTGGGCGTCCTCAGGGCGCACGTACGAGAACATCTCGACCTTGTCGAACTGGTGGACGCGGATGATGCCCCTGGTGTCCTTGCCGTACGAGCCGGCCTCGCGGCGGAAGCACGACGACCAGCCCGCGTAGCGCAGCGGCAGGTCGCCGCCGTCGAGGATCTCCTGGGCGTGGTAGCCGGCCAGCGCGACCTCCGAGGTGCCGACCAGGTAGAGGTCGTCCTCGGGGAGGCGGTAGATCTCCTTGTCGTGGGCCACGTGGAAGCCGGTGCCCTGCATGGTCTCCGGCTTGACGAGCACCGGCGTGATCATCGGGGTGAACCCGGCCTCGATGGCCTGCTGCATGGCCATGTTGAGCAGGCCGAGCTGCAGTCGGGCGCCGACGCCCTTGAGGAAGAAGAACCGCGAGCCGGACACCTTGGCGCCGCGCTCCATGTCGATGGCGCCGAGCGCCTCGCCGAGCTCCAGATGGTCCTTGGGCTCGAAGTCGAACTGGCGCGGCTCGCCATGGGTCTCGAGGACCACGTAGTCGTCCTCGCCGCCCTCGGGCGCGCCCTCCTCGACGATGTTGGGCACCGCCTGGACGAGCTCGTCGAGCTCGCCCGTCAGCTTCTCCGCCTCGGCCTCGGCGGCCTTGACCTGGCTCGCGAGGTCCTTGGCCCGCTGGAGCAGCGCGGCCTTCTCCTCGCCCTGCGCCTTGGAGACCGACTTGCCCATGCTCTTCTGCTCGGCGCGCAGAGACTCGAACGAGGTCAGCGCGGATCGGCGGCGCTCGTCCAGGTCGAGCAGCGTGTCGACGACGGAGTCGTCCTCACCGCGGGCACGCTGCGACGCCCGTAGCCGGTCGGGATCCTCACGAAGGGTACGCAGGTCAATCACAAGCCAAAGGCTACCGGCGCTGGGCAGCAGCCCGCCCCAGTATTACCGCGTACACGCGGACTCGATCGGTCGTCGCCTCAGACCTGACCCCCGCGTACACGCGGACCAGCCCCGCCGTCACCTCAGACCTGACCCGCGCTTACACGCCGACTCGGCCCGCCGTCACCTCAGACCTGACCCGCGCGAACCTGGGCGAGCCAGCCGCCCGCCTCGGCGAACTCGGGTTCCGACGTGCCCCGCTTGATCTGCGGCGCGATGCCGTCGGCGCGCGGGTAGCTGCCGAGGAAACGCACCTCGCCGCAGATGCGGTGGAGCCCGGCGAGGGCCTCCCCGACCCGGGCGTCGGCCACGTGCCCCTCGAAGTCGAAGTGGAAGAAATAGCGCCCGATGCCGTCACCGGTCGGCCGCGACTCGATGCGCGTCAGGTTGACCCCGCGTACGGAGAACTCCGTCAGCATCTCCAGCAGCGCGCCCGGGTGGTCGTCGGCGAGGAAGACGACCAGCGTGGTGCGGTCGGAGCCGGTCGGCTCGGGCAGCTGACCGGGCCTGGCCACCCGCACGAACCTGGTCACGGTGTCGGACCTGTCGCCGATGTCCGTGGCCAGCTCGACCAGCCCGTAGTGCTCGCCGGCGATGCGGGCGGCGATGGCGGCGTCGTACGGCGAGCCGGGCAGCGAGACCTCCTGGGCCGCCGCCGCGGTCGACGGCGCGGCCACCACGACGGCGTCGGGCAGCTCGCGCGCGATGAAGGCGCGGCACTGGGTGATGGCCGCGGGATGCGTGTAGACCCGCTTGATGTGGGGGATCTCGGTGCCGGGCCGGGCCAGCAGCGAGAACTGCACCGGCAGCAGCAGCTCGGCCGTGATCAGCAACGGCTCGCCCCACGCGAACTCGTCGAGCGTCGTGGTGATCGCGCCCTCGATGGAGTTCTCCAGCGGCACGACGGCGCCGTCGGCCTCGCCGCTGCGGGCGGCGTTGAGCGCGGCGGGCACGTTGGCGCAGGGCAGGCGCTCGGCCGTGGGGTCGAGGAGCCGCAGGGCCTCTTCGGTGAAGGTGCCTTCCGGTCCGAGATAGGCGAGTCTGGGCATGCATCCAGAGTATCCGCAGGTGGACGCGCCGCGCGCCTCTTTCACCCAGGGAACTACCCGCCTACAGCGGCCCGACTGGGCCCACCAGCACGATGTCGTCCTCGGCCTACAGCGGACCCGACTGGCCCACGAGCACGATGCCGTCCTCGACCCACGACCTGCCCGCCTACAGCGGGCCCGACGCCCGGGACAGGATCATCGGCCCGAGCCCCAGCCTGGCCGCCCGCACCGCCTCCTCCTCTTCGGGCGACAGCGGCTCCCGCCCTTTCCCGCCGACCACGGGCCGCACGTACGTACGGGTCTCGCTGCGCCCGTTGATCGAGGTCAGCACGATGCCGTCACCCAGCCCGTTGATCATCGCCACCGAGAACGACAGCCGCCCGGTCATCTCGGAGAGCGCGTCGTACCGGCAGACGGCCACGTCCCTGATGGCCCTGAGATCGCCCATGCCCTCACTGGTCTGCCGGGCGAGCATCCGCTGGCAGTCCTCCACCGTCGCTCTGGCCTGCCGGAGCGACAGATACCCGACGAATACGCCGCTGACCCCGGCGACGACGCCCACGATGACCCATGTGGTAACGAGCACGGCACAGAGGGTAATGGCTCGGTCATGCGATCTGACGCCGTTTCGGCAACCAGGACACCAACAACCACACGAGGACCAGCGCGCCCAGCCCGAACCCGTTCTGGACGATCTTCCCCAGCACCAGGCTGACCCCCGGGATGTCGGCCGCCTTCAACGAGACGCCCCACCAGGGGATCGGCAGCACGTAATAGAGCCACACCCCCGCCGCCACCCGCAGCCGGACCGGATCGCGCCCGTCGCCCACGATCGCGCCGAGCACCACGACCACCCACGCGAGGTGGTGGATCCAGGCGACGGGCGAGAGCAGCACGGCCATGAGCCCGACGAGGGCGACCGCGGTGAGCTGGTCATTCGCCCGGTACGCCGCCCTCGCGCCGCGGAACCCGTACCACCCGACCACGGCCACGATCACCAGCCAGATCGCGTACGTCGCCGTCTCGGGCAGGTAGAGCCGGATCAGCATGCCGCGGATCGACTGGTTGGTGGTGCCCGCGTTCGAGCCGAGGCGGTCGGGATCGAGCAGCGCCGAGAACCAGAACTGCGACGCGTCCCGCGGGATCACCGCGAACGGCAGCAGCGTGAGCACCGCCGTCGTGAACGCCGCCATGAAGAACGTCCGCCACTGCCGCGTGACCAGCAGGTAGATCAGGAAGACGCCCGGCGTGAGCTTCACGGCCGTGGCCAGCCCGATCAGGAACCCCCGCGGCCACCAGGGCCGCTTGACCACGCAGTCGGCCAGGCACAACGCGACCAGCAGAATGTCCACCTGCCCGAACCGCACCTGGTCCCTGATCGGCATCAGGTACGTGCAGGCCACCATGAGCAGCGCGAACACCCAGGGCACGTACTTCGTGAGCGCCTGCCTGAACGACAGCCACACGGTCACGGCCAGCGCCGCGAATATCCCGGCCGTCCAGACCCACTGGGCCGTCCCCCACGACATCTCGGCCAGCGCCACCGCCAGCATCGCCGCGACGGGCGGGTACGTGAACGGCAACAACTGCGGGGCGGGTGTGACATAGTCGTACACCGGCCGGCCCTCGAGCAGCATCTGGCCCCCGGTACGGTAAACGTCCAGGTCGACCAGCCGCTGGTCATCCGGATTGGTGAGCCACACGACCACCAGGGGCGCCACGGCCGCCGCGACCACGAGCACCGCGACCGCCCACGCCCACCACTGCCGCCGTACCACTCGCACCTCGCCACTTGTCACGATGTGGCACGTTACCGTGGCTGTTGTTGATCGAGGGCAAACAATGGGGGTCCGTACATGCCACACGCCACGCCCAACCGGGACGGCGCCCATCTCACCCCCGCCTCCAGCACCACCGGACTGACGCCCTCACGCACAGCCGATGCCACCGCCCCCCGGCCCAGGTCAGAACACCCCACCGCCACCCCGGCCACCTACGCTGTCACCAGGCTCACGCCCGCGCACGCCTCCGCCAGGTCGATGCTCCAGCCCACCTCCAAGGCAAGAGCACCCAAGCGCACTCTCGGCACCCTCGCCCTCACCCTCGGCCTGGCCACCGCAACCTGCCTCTCCCTGACCCCACCCCCGGCCGCCGCCGCCGTGACATCCCCCGGCACGTCCGGCAGAGCAGCAGCCAAAGACCCATCCACCACCGCTGCACGGCAACACCAGCAGTCCACCCAAGGGCTCGATCAAGCCCACGTAGCCCTCATCGGCGTGCCCGGCCTCGAATGGAGCGACCTCAACTCATCCCGCACCCCCAACCTGTGGTCCCTCCTCAGCCAGGGCGCCTCCGCCTCCCTCTCCACGCGAGCCGTACCACCCCCGGACCGCGGCATCACCTGTCCCGCAGCGGGCTGGCTGACCATCTCGGCAGGCCAGCGAGCCGGTACGGCAGGCAAGGGCTGCCTCCAACCCCCCATCCCCCAGCCCACCGGGGAAGCGGCCAAGATCCCGGACTGGCCCGCCCTGAGCGCGTACCAGTCCGAAACCGGGTTCGACGCGCAGCTCGGCACGCTGGGCCAGCTGGTAACGGACAACGGAGGCAAGGTCGCCGCCATCGGCCCAGGCGCCGCACTAGCCGGAGCCGACAAGTCCGGAAATATCGCCAAATACGCCCCCACCCTCGACGCCGCCGGCGACCTGGCCCCGTACAACCTGATCATCATGGAAGCCGCCGACCTGGCAACCGCCTGGACCGCGCAGCCACTGGACGAGTACGGCGTCCCCAACCCGCTGCCGGCCGCAGCCCGCCAGGCGGCCGCGACCAAGGCGGACCAGCAGATCGGCGCCCTGATCGCCAAACTGCCCCCCAACACCACCACCCTCGTGGCCGGCATCTCGGACGTGTCCCCGATCGCCCACCTCCACGTGGCGATCGCCAAGGGCCCGTCGCCGAACGGCCGACCGTACGACCACGGCTACCTCACGGCCACCTCCACCCGCCAGGACGCCCTGGTCACCATCACCGACCTCACCGCCACCGCCATCCAGCTCCTGGGCCTCCCCGCCCCACGCCAAGTGGTCGGCCGCCCCTGGCAACCCAACGGCCCGACCGCCGCCACACCGGCCGAAACGGTGGCGGAACTGTCGGACGGGGACCTGGCGAGCCAGGTGCTCCGGGAGGTACGCGGCCCGTTCTTCGCCGTCCTCGTGACGGTCCAGCTCCTCTTCTACGCCTTCGCCGCCCTGGCCCTCCGCCGCCGCCGAGACACCACTTCCCCCACCTCTCCCGGCACCAAGCCCCCCTCCACCAACCTCCCACCCACCGAAACCCCATCCACCACCCCTCCACCCACCGAAGCCTCGCCCAACGCCTCCTCAATCACCGACCCCTCAGCCACCGCACCTCCATCCGCGAAACCCCCGTCCGCCGCCGAACACCCACCCACGTCACCCTCCGCCACCAACCTCCCGCCCACCGACCGCCCACCCACCGACCCCTCGTCCGCCGAACACCCATCCAGCGAGCCCTCGCCCATCAAGCCCTCGTCCACTCCGCAGGAAGGCACCTCAGCCCTCGACACCTCAGGCGGCGATTTCGCGAGCAGCTCCAAGCTCCTCAAATCCGTCCAGATCGTCGCGGTGATCAGCGGAGCCATCCCCGTCTCCACATTCCTGGCCCAACTGGTGCCCTGGTGGACCCTGCCCGTACCGATGCTGTCGGTGATCGTGACGATCGTGGCCATCGCCGGACTGATCACCGCCCTGGCCTTCGCCGGTCCGTGGCGGGCGCACGTGCTGGGCCCGCTCACCGTGGTCGCCGCCGTCACCTCCCTCGCGCTCCTCATCGACGTCATGACCGGCTCCAAGCTCCAGGTGAACGCAGTAACCGGCTACGAGCCCGTGACCGGAGGCCGTTTCTACGGCTTCAGCAACATCGCCTTCGCCGTCTACGCCACAGGCACCATCCTCGGACTCGCAGGCGTGGCGCAGTGGTTGCTCGGCAGAGGCGTGTCCAGGGTCGTGGTCGTGGCGGCGTGCGCCCTGTACGGGGGACTCGCGGTCTTCGCGGACGGGTGGCCTTCGTGGGGAGCTGACTTCGGCGGTGTACCGGCGTTCGTGATCGGCTTGGCGGTCTTCCTCATTCTGCTTTCCGGCAAACGCGTATCGCTGTTGAGACTCCTGCTCGTCGGACTCGTGGGGGCCGCGTTCGTGGGCGCCCTCTCGGTGTTCGACTGGCTGCGCCCCGACTCCCAGCGCACCCACCTGGGCAACTTCGTCCAGCAGATCATCGACGGCCAGGCGTGGACGGTCGTCGGGCGCAAGTTCAGCGCCATGATCGGCGTAACCGTCGGGAACTGGTCACTGACCCTCCTCTCGCTGGTCGCGCTGGCCTTCTTGTTCCTGATACTCGACCGCCCCTCGCGATGGGGCGCCTCCGCTCTCGGCCAGGCCTACCGCCTGACCCCCGCCCTCCGAGCGGGCCTGTTCGGCGCCCTCACGTGCGCCTTCGTCGGCTTCCTCATGAACGACTCCGGCATCGCCATCCCCGCCATGGCCCTGACGGTGGCCGTCCCGCTGACCCTGGCCGCCTGCGTCCGCGCCCTCCAACTCACCACCGTTCCTATGGAGTGAGCATGAGTGGCACACGCTCAGCCGAACGCTCCGAACGGTGCTGAGCGTTCTGGTCGCCCCCATACGCGCCGCCCTCAGGCAGCCCAGATCGCGTCCGTGACCCGGGGCCCATGATCCGTGCCCTGTGGTCCGAGGTCCCTGATCCGAGGTCCGTGATCCGAGGTCCGGGGTCCATGCCCCGTGATCCGGGGTCCGGGGCCGGGGGTCCATGATCCGTGATCCGTGATCCGTGATCCGGGGTCCGGAGTCCAGGGTCCGAGGCCCGTGATCCGCGATCCGGAGTCCAGGGTCCGCGATTCGGAGTCCGGGGTCCGGGGTCCGAGGAAACGGGGTCGGGTCCCTCATTCCCGCAGGCGTTCGGTCCGGCCTGGACGGCCCGATGCCCCGCCCATCGCTCCCGGTGACCCGATCCGGTGCCGTCCGTCACCGGATCGGTGCCCTTGGGCGAGCGCTGATCGTTGGCGTCGGTCGGGTGGGGCTTGGGTGCTGGTGGTTGGCGTCTGCTGGACGCCGTTGCCTACCGGCTGACCCTCGTTGCTGGCGTGTGTTGGGGTGGGCGGATCGTAAGGCTGGTGCTGGTAGCCGCTATGGCGATCGGCACGCGAACGCCTCCCATCGGCGTCGGCTCGGGCGCGGCGCGTCACAGGGTACGTCTGGCAGTTCGCCACGCCCATAGGACCAATGCCACCGTCAGGGCCAGCAGCACCCACGCGAGTTGAGGCCGGACCACCTCCCTGAGCCAATCGAGATCCTCTGGCTGCCCGTTCACTCTGGCCGGGAGGTATGCCAACGACAGGACCAGCAGGTGGGCGACCACGAACCTGTCCACCGTGGAGGCCGCCACCAGCGCCAGCAATCCGAGGGCCAGTCCGTCGTACCAGGGCAGGATATACGGCGTGGCGAATACGTAGGCGACCATCAGCCCCGCCGCCACGACCGGTGCTTCAAGTCCGCCGTTGCCGTGCGGCGCTGTCCAGCGATTCGACCAGCGACCTGCGCCGTTACTCGCCCCATTTCTTGCGTCGTTGCTCGTCCCACTCCCTGGGTCGTTACTTGTCCCAGTTCCTGGGTCGGTACTCGGTCCACTTCCTTCGTCGTTACTTGTCCCACTTCCTGGGTCGTTAGTCGGTCCGCCCCATGGGGCGTTACTCACCTGGCTCGTAGCGTGGTGGCTCACTCCGCTCGAGGTGGCATTGCCTGGTCCACCTACCGGTGGGTGGGTCACTGTGCTCGATGTGGCGCTGCTTGGCTCGCTTGCTGCCCGGTAGCTCGTTGTGGAGGTCGTGGGGTGGCCGGGCCCGTTCGATGGGATGGGGGTTGCCTCGTTGCTCGGGGTGGGTGCTGGAGGGAGGCCGGGTTGGCGGGAGCGGGAGGCCAGCCGGAGCAGGGACCAGGCGAGGAATGCGAGCACCAGGAGTGAGCCGATCTGGATCTCTCCTCGGTAGGCGCTGCCTGTGCCCACGATGGACTGGAGCCAGCCCTGGACGAGCTTCCAGAACGAGGCGTGGGAGATCGACTTGCTCGTGCGCGTCATCGGGGCGATCGCTTCCGGGCCGACGATCGCGTACCCGATGACCACCACGACGAGTGCGCAGGCCGCCATGAGGGCCAGGCGGGCGGGGCGGCGTCGTAGCTCCCAGGCGGGGCCAAGGGCCACGAGGCCGGCATTGACCTTGATCGCCACTCCCAGCCCGAGCAGGACCCCGGATCCTGTGGGGCGGCTTCTGGCCAGGAGGGCGGCGACCATGCAGGCGATGGCGAGGGTGTCCACGTGCATTCCTGCCACCAGTTGGTAGAGCAGGAGGGGGTTGGCCGTCCACAGGAGTGCGGCGCGCAAGCGTCTGGTCGGGTCGTCTCTGGTGAAACGGTCGATGAGCAGGCCCGTCGCTATGAACGCGGCGGCGTTGACCAGGGCCAGCACGAATATCGTCAGGCGGAGGGAGTCGCCGCCGATCCAGCTCGCCACCGCTTGTACGGCCGTGGCCACCGGGCCGTACACGCTCGGCTCTTCGCGCCAGGGCTCCTCGACCGCGTCCGCGATGGGGTCGCCTGGGAGGTCCACCGCGCCATGGGTGTACGGGCTGAGGCCCAGTGTCACCATGCGGCCGTAGGCGGCGTAGTTGAGGTGGTCGCCGGAGCCGGATGGCGGTAGGAACGCCAGGATTGCGGCGGCTGCGCAGCCGATTAGGACGAGGAGGCGGGCGTTCGGCAGCCTCCAGAGCTTGCCCGACAGTGCCCCACGCCTGCTCGACAGCGGCCCATGTTGACTCGAGAGTGGCCAACGTTTGCTCGGCGCGCCTGGCGGTGGCCCGTCCGGACTATCAGGACCACTGGTCCCAGGCGCAGCTGCTCGCGGCGCATTTGTCCCCGTCGCGTCGGTCCCAGGCCCGGGTGTCCCCGGCGCAGGGGGTTGCGGCACGTCGGCCCCTGTCATGTCGGCCTGAGGACCGATTGCTCCCGGTGCAGGCGGCTGCGGCTCATCGGGTTGCGTCGGAGTTGGCTGTGGGGAAGTGGTGTGGTCCGGGCTGGTGGGCGGTGGAGTGGCTGCGGGTGGGGTGTCGGAGCTGGCCGCGCGTGAGGTGTGGGGGGCGGCTGCGGGTGGGGTGTCGGAGCTGGCCGCGGGTGAGGTGTGGGAGGCGGCTGTGGGTGGGGTGTCGGGGGTGGGTGTGGGTGGGTGGGGGAGCTTTGGGCGGTGGGTCAGGGTGAGGGCGGTCAGGAGGCCGAGGCCGCCAAGGGTGATCGCGGCGGCGGCGAAGGCGATCACCAGGTAAGGGTTGGGGTGGACGTCGAGAGAGTACGGCGGCTGCCAGCTGGGGCCGGTCAGCGCGGGCACCATCGGGGATGGGCCGAGGAGGCCTATGGTGATCGTCAGCAGGATCGAGGCGCCGATCGCCGCCGTGGCCAGCCCGGCGAGCCGGCCCCGTGCCTTTTCGTGCCGCTTCTCCGAAGTCACCGGCAAATTCCAGCACACTCGCAAGGGGGCTTCGGCCGGACGGGACCTTCCTGTGGATAACCGGGATCAGGCTGTGGGTCCCTGTGGAGGGGAGGGCCGCCGTCCTGGTCCGAGGAAGGAAAACGGCTTTGTGGTCGTCGCCAGGTGTGGGGATGGTCAGTGATTGGGGCGGATTTTGTTGAGGTTTTGGGCGATTAGCGGCTCTCGCGTGGCTAGCGCAAGGGCCACGTCCCGGAGTTGGATCGCTCGATGGAGCTGGGCTCGCCAGTCCGTCCCCGTGGCACGGTGGGCCATGTCGACCTCCACCTCCTCGATCCGGTACCCCTTGTGGAGCAGGTCGATCGTCAGCGCCGTCTCCACCCCGAACCCGTGCGCCAGCGGACGGGCCGCCTCGAAAGCGGCTCTGGTGAGGCAGCGCTGGCCGTTGAGCGGCTGGGCGGGTGCGAAGCCGGTGGCCCGGCGGATGCCTTCCTTCGACAGGCGTACGACCAGGCCGTGGCCGCCCAGCTTCACCCTGGTCGTGAAGACCGCGATGGTCATGTCGGCCTTGCCCGCGCGTACGGGCTCGATGAGGGGTGCGGCGGCGTGAGCCGTCTCGCCCAGGTCAGCGTCGAGGAAGAGCAGGTGGCGGGGGGTGGCACCCTCGTCGAGGAGACGGACGGCCTCCGCGCCGGTCTCCATCGCGGCGGCCTTGCCCCTGTTGCGGCTGTGGCGCACCACCCTGGCGCCGGCCGCGCGGGCCACCCTGCCGGTCTGGTCCCGCGAGCCGTCGTCCACGACCACGACCAGGTCCACGCCTGGCAGGGCCGCGGCAGCCGTGACGGTGGCCGCGATGCGGTCGGCTTCGTTGGCGGCCGGGATGATGACCGCTGTGTCGCCACTGCTGCTCACCGAGCGCCACCTCCGCACACGACGCTTCCGTTTCTCCTCAGCCGAGCGCCGGGGCCGGGAACGACGTCCGGGCCGTAGCCGGCGACGCGACCCGGGCCGTGACTCGCGACCCGACTCGGGCCGTTATTGCCACCGTAGCCGACGTTCCAGCCACGGTCGGTACGGCAGCGGCAGCACGGCACGTTGTGAGGCGGTTGCAACGTGCCGCGCATGGCGGCAGTCACCGTCACCGTCCCCGTCGCCGTCTCGTGCAGGGCGGCTGTTTGCGAGGCCGCGTCCCGGAGTGCGTGCACGACCCCATGCAGGGCCTCGTGCCGAAGTGCGTGCACGACCTCAGGCAGGGCCTCGTGCAGAGGCGGGAGTGCTGCCACGCTTGGCGTCCCATGCGCAGGCTGAGGCACTGCTGTCCTGCACATCCCATGTGCAGGACGGGGCGCTGCCGCCCTGCATGTCCCGTGTGCGGGCCGGGGCGGTGCTGTCACGCAGGACGTCTCGGCAGGTCGCGGTGCTAATGTCCCGCGCGACGGCGACGCGCCCTCAGGACGCGCTGCCGAGGTCCAGCGCGACGTGTCCCCAGGTCGCGTTGCCGACGCCCTGCGCGACACGTTCTCAGAGCGCGCCGCAGGTGCCCGGTGTGATGCATGCGCGAGCAGCGGCGCCGCTGTCCAGCGCGCCGCCCCTGCGGACAGGGTCGAGGCGACCCCGCTCTGTACGTCCTCGGATCCGAGCACGGATCCCGTCATGAGCCCTCGGTTATGAGGAACTCCTGCGGCACCTCGTCGTACACGGTGAACACCGAGTCGAGCCCGGTGACCTGCAGAATCTTGCGGACCGCAGGACGTGGGGCGGCCACGTCGAGCGCCCCTCCCTGCTCCTTCATCCGCTTGAGCGCAGACAGCAGGACGTTCATCCCCGTGGAGTCGCAGAAATCCACGGCGGACATGTCGATGACCACTCGGCTGGGCCCTTCCTGCAGCAGCCGAGTGAACTCGGACTGCAGGTGAGGCGCCGTATAGAGGTCGATTTCTCCGGTGATGGCAACCAGTGCGCACCCGGCATGTGATCGAGTCGAGACCTTGAGCTCCACATGGGCAGGCTAGCGGCGCGGAGGCTTCCGGTCACGTTGTCACGCCGATAGGGCAACCACAGGTTTTTGTCCTCCGTTTGGGCTCCATGGAAACGGAGAGTACGCGAAGCTTGACAGCGTGACACCGGACACGGCACGACTTCACGGCGAAGGAGGGGCTGGGGCACGACAGACGGGTCCCGCGACGATGAAAGCAGAAAAACCTGAAGACCCTCAGCGTCAAGGGCTCCGAGAGCGCCTGGAGAACATCCTCATCCGCACGGAGAAGGCCACCTCATGGCATGACGAAGCAGAGCGCCTCCGCAGCCTGGTGAACCGCGAAGGCTACGTCCCCATCCGCACCCGGCTCGCGATCGAGGACCTTGACTTCCTGGGCGGTGCCCGGGCTGATCTGCTCAGGTTCTTGGAGCTCGGGCTGAGGTTGCTCGAGCTTCACCAGCCGAGGGACGCGGGAGGCATCACCAGCGACGCCGCCCATCCGATCCTGCGGTGCCGGAGCTGCATGTGGCGCTGGCCCTGCCCGACATTTCGAGCGATGTCGGAGTCGTTCGGCACCTCGAGGGATCCGGCCGAGCCGGAGCTCCCGGAGAGCGCCTGAGGGCCGCGTCAGGAGGCCGACACCAGGAGCGCCCCAGCGCCAGGCATTAGGAAGCTGGTGGCAGGGGTACATGAGCCGCCGTGCAGCAGGAGGCCGCCGAGGAGCCAGGGTCAGGAACGAGGGGGCCGGTCAGCCGGCGACCAGGGGGAGCCGGATCTCGAACCGGCACCCCGGCCCGTCGTTGACCACCCCGATCACCCCGTCGTGCGCCTCCACGATCCCTTGCGCGATGGCGAGCCCCAGCCCCGCCCCGCCGTCGGCCGTAGGCGTACGAGCGGCCTCCCCCCGGAAGGCGACCTCGAACACCCGGGGCAGGTCCTCCTCAGGAATCCCCCCGCAACAGTCCGCAACCGACAGACAAGCCATCCCCTCCTCATCCACCCCGGCCCGCAGCACCACGGTCCGGTCCGACGGCGTGTGCCGGATGGCGTTGATCACGAGGTTCCGCAGGGCCCGCCCCAACGCCCCCGCGTCGGCCTCCACCGGCAGGGACGCCGACGCCTCGGCCGTCAGGACCACCCCCTTGGCCCTGGCCAGCGGCTCGGCCCCGGCGACGGTGTCGGCCACGAGGTCGGCCAGCCCGATGCGCGAACGCGACAGCCGCAGCGCCCCCGCGTGGATCCGCGACAGCTCGAACAGGTCGTCCACCATCCCCGAGAGCCGTTCCACCTCCAGCTTGATCTGGGCGTGGTAGCGCGCGACCGTGAGCGGATCGGACACCACCCCGTCCTCCAGCGCCTCGACCATGGCCCGCATCCCGGCCAGCGGCGTACGAAGATCGTGGCTCACCCACGCGACGAGCTCCCGCCGCGCCCCTTCGAGGGCCCGTTCCCGCGCGTACGCCTCCTCCAGGGTGTTCGCGATGGTCTGGAGCTCGGCCGGCAGCCCCCGGGGCGCGGTGAACGGCACGGCGCGCACGGCGGCCACCAGCCGCCGGCTCTCCGCGACCACCCGCCTGGCCAGCACGAACGCCACCCCGAGCCCCACCAGCCCGCCCACGGCCACCACGCTCAGCACGAAGTCCTTGACGGGACCCTCGATGATCATCTTCATGATGATCGCCACGACCCCGGCCAGCGTGGCCGCCACGGCGACCACCACGACCACGGCCATCATCACCCCGATGGACCTAGTGCGCAGCCGCCACATCACCCCGATGCCCAGCAGGGCGGCCACGAGCCCGAGCCCGGCCGCCACCGCCACGACCATGGGCAGGTCACCGGGCTGCGGCATCAGGCACCGCCCTCCATCGGCTCATACCGGTATCCGACCCCCCACACCGTAACGATCCTCCGCGGCTCGGTCGGATCCGGCTCGATCTTCTCCCGCAGCCGCCTGACGTGCACGGTCACGGTGGAGGAGTCGCCGAACGACCACCCCCACACCTGGTTCAGCAGCGCGGAGCGGCTGAAGGCCTGCCGCGGATTGCGCATGAGATGCGCCAGCAGATCGAACTCCCGCGCCGTCAGCATCACCTCGTCCCCCCGCAGCCGAACCTCGTGCGCCCCCACGTCCACCACCAGATCCCCGTCGCGCAGCACCCCGGTGCCGCCGGTGACGGACGCCCCCCGCGCCCGCCGCAGCACCGACTGCACGCGCAGCGCGAGCTCACGAGGACTGAACGGCTTGGTCACGTAGTCGTCGGCCCCCGTCTCCAGCCCGACCACCCGGTCGATCTCCTCGCCGAGCGCGGTCAGCATGATCACCGGTACGGGCCAGCGCTCCCTGAGCTTCCTGCACACCTGCAGCCCGTCGAGCTTGGGCAGCATCAGGTCCAGCACCATGAGGTCGGGCGGATGGGCCAGCGCCCTGCGCAGCGCCTCCACCCCGTCGCCGACGCATTCGACCTCGTGACCGTCGCGCTCCAGATAGCGCGCGACGACCTCGGAAACGGTCGGATCATCATCGACCACCAGGATGCGCGTGTTCACGACTTCACGGTACGGCCGGGGAACAGGTAAGTGTCAGGTACGTCATTGCTTCGTAAGCCTCGCGGATCATGTCCGGACGACGTACGGTTGCTGTCATGGGTAGAGTCGTGATGCTTGTGCTGGGGACCCTGCTGGGTCTCTTCGTGCTGTTCAATTTCCTGCTGCCGATGCTGGTAGGCCTGGTCAAGATCGCTTTGATCATCGGGGTGATCGCTCTGCTCGTCTTCGTCGCGGTCACCGTGGTGGGCAAGTCCTCCCGATCGCATTGACGTTCTTCCTGTTCGACCCGTGGCTGGTCGGGATCACCATGCTGGCGATCCTGCTGCTGGCCACGTGGGCAGCCACGTTCCTGCCCATCCTCAGTGGAGGGCCGCCGAGCTTTCCGCTGAGTTACGCGCGCCGTACCGCCTTCCAGCGGCAGCGCGACCCTGACGCGGCCGGTCGCTCGCGTCCACGAGCCCCTTAGGCACGCCCCGCTTCATCGTCAAGCGGGGCTCCTCGTACGAGTGAGCCCTTTTCCCCCATCTCACTCCAAGTAGGGCTCATGATCGATTCTCTCGTCACGTTCGTCATCAGCATGTCCGGGGGCAGTGCCGCGCTGGGCATCGTGCTGTTCACCCTGGCCGTACGGCTCCTGCTGCTCCCCCTGAACGTCCGCCAGTCCCGGACCATGAAGCTCCGCCAGCGGCTCGCCCCCAAGCTGCGCGAGCTCCAGAAGCGCCACGCGCGCAACCCCGAGCGGCTGGCCAAGGAGACCTCGGCGCTGTTCGCCAAGGAAGGCACTTCGCCGTTCGCCGGGTTCTTGCCGATGCTGGGGCAGTTTCCGTTCATGTGGCTGATGTACCGGGTGGCCACGCATCCGACCGCGCTGGCCGGACATACCCTTTTCGGCGCTCCGCTGGGTCAGCAGGTCGCCGGGGCGATCGCCAATTTCGGTCTGGTCAGTGCGCCTGTTTTGGTCTTTGTATTGGTCATCGCGCTGGTCGCGGTGGTGGCATGGTTCTCCGCCAGGAACATCAAGGTGACCGAGGACCAGCCGGAGTGGCTGAAGCGACTCCTGCCATGGATGCCGTACGGCTCCGTGCTCGCCGCGCTGGTGCTGCCGCTCGCGGCCGGGCTCTACCTGCTCGTGTCCATGGCATGGGCCACGACCGAGCGGGCGGTGCTGGCTAGCCGGCCTCTCTGAGGGCTGTGACCTGCCCGTTCATCGATCCGCAAGGAGCGGGCAGGATGGCCCACACCGTGGTCGTGTCACCGTCGTGCCGGACCCCCCAGCTCTCCGCCACGTATTCCACGATGCCGAGCCCCCGGCCCCCGAGCGACGACAGGGTCGGGCGGCCCGCGCGCGGCTCGGTCGCCGCACCCCCGTCGCTCACCGCCACTTCGATGTGATCGTCACTCCGAAGCCACGCCACTCTCACCATCCCCGACGGAAGGGGATGCGCGTGCCTCAGCGCGTTGCTCAGCAGCTCGCTCACCACGAGCACCGCGTCATCGATCGCCGTCGAAAAAACCCCGCTGTCCTGCAGCTCAGTGCTCAGGCGCTGGCGGGCGACGGCGACGCTGGACGGCGCGTACGGCAGCAGCACCACGCTTGACACACCCACCTCCCCGTTCCCTGTGCCCCCCGCGGGAACACTCCCCGGTACGACCGAAATGCCCCGTTACTCGATCCCAGAAACCGCATCTCGATCACAGCTTGTACACATTGGACGATAGATCAGCTCAACTGTGACCACCTCGTTACCGCCTCGGTGTGTCGGATCCGATAGTGGAATCTACGCACGAAAAGCCCCTCGTGCTCATGGCCTCACTTCGTGAGGCGGCTCGCTCGCTCAGACCCGCCGCCTTCCCTCGTCGCTCTGGTCGCTGCGCTCCCGCCGCTCCTCAGTCCAGGCGGCGGCGCTCGCTCGCAGTTCGAGACGCATCCGTGTGCCGCCTCCGGGTCTCGGGTGCGCGCTCACGTCTCCGCCTTGGGCCCTGGCGAGGCTGCGGACTATGTAGAGACCGAGCCCCACTCCACCAAACCGTCTCCGGTCGCCGCTGTCCACCTGGACGAACCTCTCAAAGATCCTCTCTCGGTCAGTAGGGGCGATACCGACCCCTTCATCGTCCACGACCACGACCACGTTGTCGGCCTCGGCCCAGGCCTCCACGCTGATCAGCCCGCCCTTGGGCGAGTACTTGAACGCGTTCTCCAGCAGCTGCCCCAGCACGATGTCCGTGGCCAGGGCGTCCCCCAGCACGTTCGGCAGCCCTTCCTGGATGACCACCTCGACCCGGTGCCTGTCCGACAGCGCGGGCAGCCCGAGCGTGGCCGCGTCGATCCGCTCGGCCAGGTCGAACTCCTCGATCCGCACCTTGAGCTCGTCGGCCCCCGCCCTGGCCCCGAGCAGCAGGTGGTCCATGAGCTCACCCAGCGACCTGGCCCGCTCGGAGATCGTGTGCACGGCCGAGCGGCGTTCGGGGTCGCTCATCTTGTCCCAGCGCCGGTCGAGCGTGCTGGCGAACCCGCGCACGATCGTGATCGGCGTACGCAGCTCGTGGCTGGTCGTGGCCAGGAACAGGTCCTTGGCCTCCTCGAGCTCCTTGGCCGTGGTCACGTCACGGAAGTCGATGACCACCTCGCCGGTCTCCTCGATCTGCGCGCTCACCACGTCCAGCCACCGCCCGGTCTCCATCTGGAACGTGACCTTCTCGCCCGGCTTGGGCAGCGGGAACGGCGGCGGCCCGCCGATGACGGCCTCGGCCGGGAACGCGGTGAGCTCGGCGGCGGCCGGGTTCCACCGGACGACCCGTCCCGATCCGTCGAGCACGGCGATGCCGTCGGCGCTGGCGTCGAAGACGGCCTGCTCGTGCGCCCGCTGCCGCACCGCCTCCTGGTAGGCCACCGCGTTGCCGACGGCGATGCCCGCGTGACCGGCCAGGAGCTCCAGCAGCTCCAGTTCGAGGTGTCCGGGTGTGCTCTGGGCGAACAACGCGTACAAGGCCCCGTACGGGCGCCCTCCGACGGCGGCAAGGCCCAGTGCGATCGTGTGCAGCCCCTTCAGCCGGGCCCAGACCAGGTCCTCGAGCCCGTTCGACTCCAGCATGACGGTCTTGCCGGTGCGTAAGAGCTTGTCGACGAGGCTCGTACGCAGGTCCGAAGTGGTGCCCCTGATGGCCTCCGGCAGCTGGTACGTGCTGACCAGCCGTAACCGTTCACCCTCGATCAGCACGAACCCGCCCGCGTCCGCCCCGGTGAGCTCCGTGAGGCTGGCCGAGATCCGGTCGAGCACGGCCGACAGCTCAAGCTCGGAGTTGATGTCGCCGACCACGTCGGTGAGCCGGCGCACCAGCCTGGCCCGGCGGGCCATGCGGTCCTTGGCCACCTGGTCGGCCCGCGCGAGGTGGTGCACGCAGACGTACCCGGCCACGGAGCTGCCCAGGCGCAGCGCGCTGATGTCGACGCGCACGTCGAGCACGGTCCCGTCGTCGCGCAAGCGCTTGGTGCGGACCGAGACCTGGCCGCCGGTGCGTACGCGTTCGAGCACGGCGTTGTGCTCGGCGGTCAGCTCGCCCGGCACGATCGGCGCCCGGCGCCCGAGCATCTCCTCCGCCGTCCACCCGAACAGCCGTTCGGCCGCCTCGTTCCAGACCAGTACGCTCTGATCACGGTCGACGACCACGACGGCGTTGGGCGAACCGGCGAGGGCAGCGCGAGCTATTTCGTCGTCACTACCGGCCCATTCGTCCCCCACTCCTCCATAGTGCACGTGGCGTGGTGAGTGCGTCGGGCGATCCGTCCGATACGCTGCGGTCACGGTGATTCTCGGCGGCTGGGAGGCTGGTGGCATGTCGAGCAACGATCTCGATGCCCTGTTGCGCGTGACCTCCAGCACCTATCGAGGTGAGGCGCCTCCCGACATCGCGTTCGGCCCCTATGACGGGGCCGTCGGCAGGCTGATGCTCGCGGTCACCGGCAAGGGCGTCGCGGCGTGCAGCTTCGAGCCGGAAAACGCCGTGTTCGAGCTGCTCACGAGGCACGTGGGCAGGTTCATCGGCCCGGATCCGCGTCGGCTCGACCCGGTGCGCAGGGAGCTGGACGCCTACTTCTCCGGCCGCCTGCGCGCGTTCACCACGCCCGTCGACCTGGCGCTGGCGACGTCCTTCGCCCGCACGGTGCTGCAGAAGACGATGGCGGTCCGGTACGGCACCACCACCACGCTGGAGGAGATCGGCGCGAGCATCGGCAGGCCGCGCGCGCTGCGGGCGATCGGCAACGCGCTGGCCTCCAACCCCGTGTGCGTGATCGTGCCGTGCCACCGGGTGGTGCGTGAGGACGGCGCGCTCGGCGACTACGCGGGCGGCGCGGCCGCCAAGCAGCACCTGCTCAACGTCGAAAGGCGCGCGTCGACCAGCTGATCAGCAGGGTGACCAGCACGGCGACGACGGCCGCGCCGAGCGCCCCGTTCATCCACGGCTGCCGGGTGAAGCCGATGGCGTCGCGAACCTCCTGCCAGAAGCCGTCCCATGGCTTGAGCGTGGGCGCGGAGGTCGTCAGCCAGTACGCCACGAAGCCGAGCGCCCACGGCACCAGCCTCGACCAGCGCGAGGGCGCGTTCTCCGCGGTGTTCCAGCTCCGCGAGCCGCCGAGCACGAAGTAGTCCACGGCCAGCACCGCGAACATCGGGACGAACACCGCCCCGATCACCCCGAGGAACGCCCCGTACGAGTTGACGTCCACGACCAGGGCGATCGCGACGCTCAGCACGCCGATGGCGATGGAGAAGACGCGCCGGTCGACCCGCGGCATCAGGTTCTGCAGCGAGACCGTGGTGGAGTAGACGTTGGCGAACGACTGGTCGGTCTCGCGCAGCACCAGGATCGCGAAGAACAGCGCGCCCAGCGGCACCGCCACGAACGCGCCGAACACCGACGTCCCGTCGGCCGCCACCTTGTCGGCCCCCGCCATGGCCACCGCGAACACGCCCAGGCCCAGGCAGGCGACCTGAGCCAGCGTGTAGCCGCCGACGACGCCGGTGAACGCGGCCCTGCTCGACCTAGAGTGCCGGGCGAAGTCGGCCGCCATCGGCACCCACGACACCGACAGCGCGATCACGTAGTCCACGGCGGGCGCGAAGGCCGTCCAGGACCCGCCGGTGTGCGCGGGCGCCCTGGTCAGGAAGAACCAGGCGAACCACACCATCGACACGATCACGCCGATGGTGACGTACCGCCGCAGCAGCCTGACGGACCCGAGCGGCCAGATCGTGAGCGCGGTGGTCAGCAACCCCGCCGCGATCACCCACACCTGGTACGGCACGGCGCCGAAGATCGCGCTGGCCGCCTTGGCGATCACCCACAGCTCGAACGCGGCCCAGCCGAGCATCTGGACGATGTTCAGCACCGTGGGGACGTACGAGATCCGCGCCCCGAACAGGCCCCGCAGCAGCACCATCGCGGGCTGCCCCGTCTGGGTGCCGGGGACGGCGGACAGGCCCACCATGGCGGTGCCGATCAGGCTGCCGACCACGGTCGCCAAAAGCGCGGCGGTCAGGCTGAGGGGAGCGTCGGACAGGGGGTTGAGCAGGAGCAACGCGCCGGAGAAGCCCAGGAGGCTGACTCCGAGGTTCGCCCAGAGCGCGCCCTGATCGAGCACGCCCAGGGTCTTCGGCGGCCTGCCTTCAAGAGTCAGCGGAACTTCGTCGACGACATGCGTCATCGCACACTCCCTACGCCGGCATTACCCGGACAGGTTCAGGCGGTCGGCAGCGGATCTATGGCTGCCCTCTCAGCCCGGCGCACCCCGAGCTCCCGCGACAATCTGCAGTTGGCGCCCTCATCATGCCTCAGCAACGACGAAACCGCCACAGTGGGGCCCTTTTACGCCACGAACGGCTGCTGCCCGGTCTCGCTGACCATCGGGCGGCTCGCGAACTCCCACGACTGCATGCCGCCGCCGACGTTGACGGCGTCGCGCCCGAGCTGGTTGAGCCAGGCCGCGACCTGCAGGGACCGGCCGCCCACCCGGCAGACGACGTAGACCGTGCGGTCGCCGGGCACCTCGTCGACCCGCCCCTGAATCTGCGTCATGGGGATGTGCACGGCCTCCGGGGCGTGCCCCGCGACCCATTCGTCCTGCTCACGGACGTCGAGCAGGTAAGCGTCTGCCGGAACGGCACTGGCCTCGATCTCAGGAACGGTCATGACTCCATCATCTCGCGCCTGGCGTCGTAGGCCGCACGCGCCGCGGCGATCTCCTCCTGGTGCGTCTCCGTCCAGGTGACCAGCGACTTGATGGTCTCGTGCAGCGTACGGCCGAGCGGCGTGAGCGCGTAGTCCACCCTGGGCGGCACGACGGGATGAACCGTGCGGCTGACCAGGCCGTCCCGCTCCAGCTGGCGCAGGGTCACGCTGAGCATGCGCTGGCTGACGCCGTCGATCTCGCGGCGGAGCTGGGTGAAGCGCAGGCTCTGGCAGTCGAGCAGGGCGATCACGAGCAGCGACCACTTGTCGGCGATGCGGTCGAGGATCTGGCGCACCTCGCAGTCCTCGCGCGTGTCCCACTGGCGCACGTCGTAGTCGTCGAGCGGTTCCACAGTGCCTTCTTCCGTCGAGCTCACTTGAGAAGGCGGGACAGCCGGCGGTCGGCGAGGGGCTTGCCGCCGGTCTGGCAGGTGGGGCAGTACTGCAGCGAGGAGTCCGCGAAGGACACCTCGCGGATCGTGTCGCCGCAGACGTCGCACGGCTGCCCGGTCCGGTTGTGGACCCGCAGTCCCGACTTCTTCTCCGCCTTGAGGTCCTTGGCCGCCAGCCCGTGCGCCCGCTCCACCGCCTCCCCCAGGGTGGTGATGATGGCCTCGTGCAGGTCGGCGATCTGCGCGTCCGTCAGCGTGGCCGCGATCTTGAACGGGGACATCTTGGCCGCGTGCAGCACCTCGTCCGAGTAGGCGTTCCCGATGCCGGCGATGATCTTCTGGTCGCGCAGCAGCCCCTTGATCTGGGTGCGGTTGCCGCCCACGATGCGCTTGAGCGCGTCGACGGTGAAGGACCCGTCGAGGGGGTCGGGGCCGAGTGCGGCGATGCCGGGGACGTCGTCCGGGTTCTTGGTGACGTAGACGGCCAGGCGCTTCTGCGTCCCGGCCTCCGTCAGCTCGAACCCGGGCGCCAGGCCCTCCTCGTCGGGCGCCAGCCGGACCCGTACCGCGAGCGGGCCCTTGCCTGGACGTACGGGCTTCGCGCCCGACAGGTCGTCGCGCCAGCGCAGCCACCCCGCCCGGGCCAGGTGGATGACCAGGTGGAGGCCGTCGCAGTCGAGGTCGAGGAACTTGCCGTGCCTCGACACCCCGGTGATGGTCAGCCCGCCGAGCGCGGTCGCCGGCGGGTCGAACGTCTTGAGCGCCTGGAAGGCCACCACGTCGATCCCCAGGACCGTACGGCCCACGGCCCGTTCGCGCAGGAAATGGGTGAGCGACTCCACTTCGGGAAGTTCCGGCATGTCCCCAGGGTACGTGCGCGTCCGGCCGTCCACAGCCTGTGGACGGCTACGGCACGCTCCAGAAGGCCAGCTCGTGCGCCATCCCCTCGGCGAACAGCTCCTCGGCCCGCGCCGGGTCCGGCGCGGCCTCGTCGATCATCTGCGCGATCCGCGCGGTGAGCGCCGCGAAGGCTGGATCCGCGTACGTGTCCACCCACGCCCGATATTTCGACTCAGCAGGGGAAATTTCCGCCAATATCCGCCCGAGACTCGAATATCCCCACATACACGGATAAAGCGCCGCCAGCCCCTCCCCGTACGACGCCGCCGACTCCAGCAGGAACGCCGTGTACGCCGCGCACGCCGGCCCCTTCACCGCCCCCTCCAGATCCGCGCCGAACTCGGCCGACAACGACCTGTGCAGGCTCAACTCGTCGTGGTACGTGGTGTGCGCCAGGTCCACCAGATCACCCAGATGCCCGTCGGGCGCCTGCCAGGCCAGCCGCGCGAACACCCGTACGTAGTCGAGCAGGAACAGGTAGTCCTGCTCCAGCCACGACCTGAACACCGCCTCGGGCAGGTCGCCACGCGCGATGCCGGCCACGGTCGGGTGCTCGAGCTGAGCCCGGAGCAGCGGGCGGCCGACGGCGTGCAACTTCTCCGAGATAGTCATGGCTGGGAGGTTAGTGTCGAAGCATGACTGTGACGATCGCCGAAGAGCTCCTCCTGATCGCCTACAACGACGAGAAGGGCACGCCGCTCGTCTCCGGGACCCAGCTCGACCCGGCCCTCGCCGGCGCGCTCCTCGCCGAGCTGGCCGTCAACGGCCGGCTGGAGCTGTCGGACAAGAAGGTGACGGTCATGGACCCGTCCCCGCTCGGCGACTCCGAGCTGGACGCCACGCTGGCCCGCATCGCCGAGGAGGGCAAGGAGCGCAAGCCCGCCTGGTGGGTCCAGCGGCTGCAGTCGGCCAAGCTGCGCAGGCGCCTGCTCACCAGGCTGGCGGAGTCGGGCGTGCTGACCGAGCAGCGCGGCAAGGTGCTGGGCGTCTTCCCCACGACGCGCTGGCCTGAAGCCGACCCCGACGTGGAGGCCTCGGTCAGGGACCGGGTGACCGGTGCGCTGGCGGGCGCCGACCCCGACGCCCGCACGGCCGTCCTGATCGCCATCGCGCACGCGGCCAAGCTCGACCGCAAGGCCTTCCCCGAGGCGAGCAGGCAGCGCGTCAAGGAGATCGCGGAGGGTGCCTGGACGGCCGACGCGGTCGCGCAGACCATCGCCGCCATCAACGCGGCCATGATCGCGGCGGTCACCGCGGCGACCGTCGCCGCGACGACCTCCACCTCCGGGTGAGCCGCTCTAGTTGCCGGTGTCGATGACGTCCTTCGGCACCGGCTTGTCCTCCTTCAGGGCGTTGAAGAGGGCCAGCGCCTTGGGCCGGTCCGACTTGATCGCCTCGCCGCCGTCCGCGAGCCGCTCGGTGCCGCCGAACGGAACCACCGTCGTCACCGGGCTGTCGCCCATCGCCAGCCCCAGCGACAGCAGGTCGAAGGCGCCCGTACCGCCGTCGACCGAGACCGCGTCGGTGGCGCTCATCGCCAGCGGGATCGACGTGAACGGATTGATCAGCACTCCGGGGCTGGCCGCCTTCTTCACGACCGCGCCCAGGAACTGCCGCTGCCGCTTGGTCCGCTCGAAGTCGGGCAGCGCGCCGCCCTTGCGGGTCCGTACGTACCCCAGGGCCTGGGCGCCGTTGAGCACCTGCGTGCCCTTCTTCAGCTTGAGGCCGGCCTTCGGGTCGTCCACGGCGGCCCGTACGTTGATCTCGACGCCGCCGATGGCGTCCACGATGCCGACGAACCCGGCGAACCCGATCTCCATGTAGTGGTCGATGTACACGCCCGTGACCGACTCCACGGTGCGGACCAGCAGCTGCGGCCCGCCGTTGTAGGCGGCGTTGAGCTTGTCGCGCCTCTTGCCCGGGACGTCGACGGCCAGGTCGCGCGGGAGGCTGACCAGCGTCGGCTTGTCGCCGCCCTCGGGGATGTGCAGCAGCATCATCGAGTCCGTACGCTGCCCGCCGGTCGCCCGGCCCGTGGCGAGCTTCTTGCGCTCGGCCGCCGACAGGCCCTTGCGGCTGTCGGAGCCGACGAGCAGCCAGTTGGTGCCGGGGGTGTCGGCGGGCCGGCCCTGATAGTTGTCGAGCACGCCGTCGATGCCGGCGATCCTGGAGTTGATCCAGAAGAGCATGCCCACGCCCGCCACCAGCAGCACGACCACGAGCCCGGCGACGATCTTCAGGATCGTCTTTCCGGACACCCGCCTGCGGGGCTTCGACGGGTCCGAGGGGCCGCGCCTCGACCGCAGCGGCTGGGCCGGGCTGTTGCCGGAGCGGGCCCGGCCGTACACGCGCGAACGACCCTGGGCCGGCTCGTCCGGGGCGGAGCCGGGAGAGGCGGCGCCTGACCCCCGCTCGGGGTACTGCGGGGCCGCAGGCAGCTTGTGCGTGGCCGCACCCGGCCCGCCAGGGGGCGCGGACGGGACCTGGTGGGCCGGCGCACCTCCGGCGCGCAGGCCGTCACCTGGCCTCGGCGGCAGCGGGCGGCCGTCGCCTGGTGAGCGCATGGCCCGCGTACGGTCGTCCTCAGACACTTCGCCTTCTTCCCTTCGGTTTGTCATAAACGCTACGTCGAACCCCTTACCAGTGAAGACACTCGGCCAAGGTTTTCCCATGGAAAAGTACGCAGAACCAGGGAAGAGTCACCACGGAAACATAGATGCCACCAGCATCGTTACGGTTATGGACGACCTCTATCGAAGGGAAGATCGTGTCCGCTCCGGACCCGTGGAGTCTTTGCCCGTGCGCCAGCACGGGTTCCTCTGAGAGCTCACCATGGTGAGCGCCTATCTGGGCCTGCTGGCCCTCATCCTCCTCACGGCGGCGACCGGCTACTTCGTCGCTCAGGAGTTCGCCTTCGTGGCCGCCGACCGCGCCCTGCTCCGCGAGCAGGCGGCAGCGGGTGACCAGGCCGCCGAAAAAGCGCTCCAGGTCACGTCCCGCCTCTCCTTCATGCTCTCCGGCGCACAGCTCGGCATCACCGTCACCGCACTGCTGGTCGGCTTCCTGGCCGAGCCCGCGATCGCCACGATCGTACGACCATGGCTGGCGGACACCGGACTGTCCGACACCGTGATCACCGGTCTCTCGGTCGCCATCGGGGTCTTCGTGGCGACCGTGGTCCAGATGGTCCTGGGCGAGCTCGCGCCCAAGAACCTGGGCATCGCCAGACCGGAGCCGGTGGCCAAGTTCCTGGCGAGCTCGACGCTGGTCTACCTGTCCGTGGTGGGCCCGGTGGTCAAGCTGTTCGACTCGGCGGCGACGGGCCTGCTCAGGCGCGTGGGCATCGAGCCGGTGGAGGAGGTGGAGCACGGCGCGACGCCGGAGGAGCTCTCCCGCATCATCGAGGAGTCGACCATGGCGGGCGAACTCCCTCCGAGACTCTCCGACCTGCTGGAACGGGCTCTGGAGTTCGGCGACCGCACGGCGGAGGAGATCATGGTCCCCCGCCCGCGCGTCGTCGTGCTGCGCTCCGAACAGCCCATCTCGGACCTGATCGAGATCATGCGCAGCTGCGGCCACTCCCGCTACCCGGTCATCAACGAGGACGGCGACGTCATCGGCGTGACGGGCGTACGCGAGCTCCTCTCGTCGGGCCTGCAGGAGGGCGAGATGGCGAGCATCGTCCGCCCGGCCCTGCTGGTCCCGGACTCGCTCCCGCTCCCCGCCGTGCTCGACCGGATGCGCGTGGCCAAGGACGACATCGCCTGCGTCATCGACGAGTACGGCGGCCTGGCCGGCGTGATCACGGTCGAGGACCTGGCCGAGGAGCTGGTCGGCGAGCTGGTCGACGAGAACGACCCGGAGCCGGCCGGCGTGGTCGAGCAACCGGGCGGCATCTGGGAGGTCCCGGGCAGGCTGCGGCTCGACGAGGTCGAGCGCGCCACGGGCGTCGCGCTCCCGGAGAGCGACGACTACGACACTCTCGCGGGTCTCGTCCTGGCCAGGCTCGGCAGGATGCCCGACGAGGGCGACACGGTGACGGTGCCGATCGAACACGACACCGACCCCTTCGCAGAGGACGAGCAGGAACACCTGGCAGAGCTGACAGTGATGTCTCTCAACCGCAGAGTGCCCGAGTGGGTCCGCGTGGCCCCCGTCCAGCACGCGGAGGTGGCCCGATGACCATGCTCGTCGTCAGCCTCGCGCTGCTGGCCTTCAACGCGCTGTTCGTGGCCGCGGAGTTCGCCTTCGTCTCCGCCAGGCGCCACCGCCTGGAGGAGATCGCCTCCCGCAACAACCGCCTGATCAGGCTGGCGGCCAGGTCGGCGGTCGGCGGCACCAAGCAGCTCTCCCTCATGCTGGCGGGCGCCCAGCTGGGCATCACGCTGTGCACCCTGGGCCTCGGCCAGGTGACGGAGCCCGCGATCGAGCACACCCTGGAGCCGGTCTTCGCCGCACTCGGCGTCCCGGAGGCCCTGCGCATGCCCATCGCGCTGACGATCGCCCTGGCCCTGGTGACCTTCCTCCACATGGTGGTGGGCGAGATGGCGCCGAAGTCGTGGGCCCTGACCCACCCGGAACGCTCGGCCCTGCTGCTGACCGTCCCCTTCCGCGCCTTCACCTGGGTGATGCGCCCGCTCCTGTCGACCCTGAACGGCCTGACCAACCTCATCCTGCGCCTGTTCGGCGTCCAGCCCAGGAACGAGCTGGTCACGACCAGGACCCCCCGCCAGCTGGCCATGCTGGTGGGCGAGTCAGGCCGCATGGGCCTCCTGGACCGCGACGAACACGACCTCCTGACCCGAGCCCTCCGCCTGGACGACGAGGGCATAGAACGCCTGATGATCCCCATAGGCCGAGCGGTCATGGTCCCACCCCAGGCAAACGCAGAGGAGATCAAGGAAGCGGCGGCAAAGAGCGGCCACCTCAGACTCCTGGTGGGCACGCCAGGCAACGTAAGAGGCGCCCTTCACGCAAGAGACGCCCTCCTACAGCCGGCAAGCAAGGCAGAAGACCTCTGCCGCCCGCTACCGAAGCTCCCTTGCGTAACCCAGGTCCCTGAGGCGGTGACGGCCCTACAGGAGGCAAGAGCCCACCTGGCCCTGGTGACAGCTCAACCTGGCGACGTCATCGGCATGGTGAGCCTCACAGATCTCCTGGGCGAACTCCTGGACACCAGAACTCTGGCCACTGTGACGTAAAACACACCGACAAGTCACCCGAAAGCAGGTTGCAACCAAACGGGCGTACCGTCAAAACACGGCACGCCCGTTACCAACAGGTTCTTGAAAAGAGAGACAGCCCCTCTTGCGATCCAGCAAACACTTCGCCAATGTGGGTCTGCCATGACAGAAGACAGAAGCGCCGGCGGCGACGGAGGGTCTGGGAGATCTCTTCCAGACAGGGGGCCCGCGGGACCTCCCCCCGGAAAAACGCTGGGGGTCCGGGGGTTACCCCCCGGGAGAAATGACGAGGGGACTCACGGGAGCCAGCCAAAGGCTTGCGACCAAGAGTCCCCAGTCATCGAGTGGGCGAGGAGGGATTTGAACCCTCACGTCCTTTCGGACACACGGACCTGAACCGTGCGCGTCTGCCGTTCCGCCACCCGCCCTTGTGGGTGCGGAAAGAACACTAGCACGGAACAGCCACTGGTACTGAACCCGGATACGATCGCATAAGACACGGGAGCGGAGGAGCTGGGCGCGACAGCCGACGAGCGCCAGGGATGCCGTGACGTGGAACGAGCGGGAACCGGGCGCCGGACGCGTCTGGGGGCCGCGATCATATGCACGGAGGAAGGGAGGTACCCGGTGGGAGTCCTTCAGCGCTTCGAGCGAAGGCTCGAAGGCTTGGTTGAGGGGGCCTTTGCGCGGGCGTTCAAATCTGACCTTCAGCCGGTCGAGGTCGCCAGCGCGGTTCAGCGGGAGATGGATGAGCGTGCGGCGATCGTCGCTCAGGGTCGCACGCTTGTGCCCAACGACTTCGTGGTTGAACTGTCCACGACCGACAGCGAACGGCTTGAGGTCTACGCTGACAGCATCAGTCACGAGCTGGCCAACCTTGCCAGGGAGTACGCCAAGGAACAGGGCTACTCCTTTGTGGGACCGGTCCGGGTCCGCTTCGAGACCGCCGGCGATCTGGCTGTGGGGCTGTTCCGCATCAGGTCCGGCGTCATCCGCGGCGCGACGGTCGAGCAGGACGAGATTCGCCAGCCGGCGAGCGACCTGCCTCCGTCGAGGCCGAACGCTTTCAACGGGCGGCCGAGGCTGCTCGTCTCCACTCAGGACGACCCGCAGGGCGACCGTTCCTACGAGCTCACCACTCCGGTGACCTTGCTCGGCAGGGGCACCGACTGCGATCTTCGTCTGGTCGATCCGGGAGTATCGCGACACCATGCGGAGTTGCGGGTCGAGGGCCAGACGGTGGCCCTCGTCGATCTCGGGTCCACCAACGGCACTTTCGTCAACGGCCAGCCGGTACGCAGGATCGAGCTCCAGAACGGCACGCGAGTGACGTTGGGGCGCACGACTCTGGTGTTCCGGCGCGATTAGGGGTAGACAAGCGGTCCATGTCCGAGCTCACGCTGCTGCTGATCCGGCTCGCCTTCCTGGCGGTGCTGTGGTTCTTCGTCATTGCCGCAGTCGGCGTGATCCGGACTGACTTGTTCGGTTCACGCACGGCTCCCGTGGGTCCACGCAAAGGCGTGAAACCCACCAAACCGGCGGCCAAGCCCAAGAACAAAAAGGGCGAGCCCCGCCAGCTCATCGTTACCGGTGGCCCCTTGCAGGGCACCACCATTAACCTCACGGAGACGCCCATCACCATTGGCCGGGCCAATGACGCCACGCTGGTAGTCACCGACGACTACGCTTCCAGCCGGCATGCCCGGCTCTTTCCCCAGGACGGTCAATGGATCGTGGAAGATCTTGGGTCCACCAACGGCACGTATCTCGACCGCTCGAAAGTCACCCGCCCGACCCCGGTGCCGCTCGGTGTTCCGATCCGCGTCGGCAAGACAGTCATTGAATTGCGCAAATGACCATCGCACTCCGCTACGCCGCCCGCTCGGACGTCGGCCTCCTCCGCGAAGGAAACGAGGACTCGGCGTACGCTAGCGGCCGCCTGCTCGCCGTCGCAGACGGTATGGGCGGGCACGCACACGGCGAGGTGGCGAGCTCAGTCGCCATCGCCGCCATGGCCTCTCTGGAAGAGGCCCAACAGGGGGGTGACCTGCTCAACGCCATCGAGGCAGCGGTACGCGACGCCAATCGCAAGCTGCACGAGATGGTGGGGCGGGATCCCAGCCTCAAAGGCATGGGCACGACTCTGACGGCCATGCTCTGGCACGGCACCCAGGTCGCTCTGGTGCACGTCGGCGACTCGCGCGCCTACCTGCTCAGGCGCGGGGAGCTCTACCAGATCACCCATGACCACACGCTGGTGCAGCAGCTCGTCGACGACGGGCGCATCACGCCGGAAGAGGCGGCCACGCATCCGCAGCGCTCGATCCTGCTGCGCGCGCTCGACGGCAGTGGTGAGGTCGATCCCGACCTGACCCTCCGCGAGGCGCAGATCGGCGACCGCTACCTGCTGTGTTCCGACGGCCTGTCGGGCGTGGTGAGCGCGGAGACGTTGCACGCCACGCTCACCAACATCGACGATCCTGAAGAGGTCGTGCGCCAGCTCATCGATCTGGCGAACAGAGGTGGCGGGCCCGACAACATCACATGCGTGCTGGCCGACGTGGTGGAGATCACCGACGGGCAGCAGGTGCCCACCGAGGCCGCCATCGTCGGCGCCGCCGGCATGACCCGGCTGCATGGCAACCCCCAGGAGACCCATCCGGGGCGAGCCAGCGCGGTGACCGCGCCCCAGCCGGTCCTCACCGACGACGACTTCGATGAGCCGGTCGCCGAGGCGCCCCGGCGCAGGCGTCGTCGTGTGTGGCCCGTGCTGGTCACCGTGTTCGGCATAGGCGTCGTCGCCGTGGGCGTCGGCGGTTATTTTGGATATCAGTGGACCCAGGACCAGTTCTTCGTCGGTGCTAGGGGCGACGAGGTGGTCGTGTTCCAGGGGGTCCAGAGAGAGCTGGGCCCCTTCCAGCTCTTCAAGGTCTCCAAGGCCACGGGCCGGCAGCTCTCCAAGCTGTCCGATGCCGACCAGGCGCTGATCAAGGGCGGCATTCCGGTCACCAATGTCGACGAAGGCATCACGAAGATCAACGCTTTGAAGTTCGCCCAGAAGGACGACAAGGACAGCAGCGACACCCCCGCCACGACCGCCAGCTCGTCGCCCACGCCGACCGTGAGCGCGACCAAGACGAAGCAACGGTAAATGAGCGAAGTCGCAGATTCCCCCGTCCCGATGCCGGCCAAGCGCCGCATGGCCCAGCTCGTCATGCTCGCTCTGGCGGTGCTGATCGTCATGGGGGCCTACGCCAACGTGGGCCTGGCGGTGGACGGCAAGGTCCCCGCGGGCATGCTGGCGTACGGGCTGGGTCTGGGCGGCCTGATGCTGGCCGCCTACCTCGTGCTGGCGAAGTTCGCCCCTTGGGCCGACCCGCTGATCCTGCCGCTGGTGACCCTGATCAACGGTCTCGGCCTGGTGATGATCTACCGGTTGGAGGCCGCCAAGATGGGCGGCGCGTCCACCACCAACCAGATCATGTGGACGGGTCTCGGCGTCGTCATGTTCTCGATCACCCTGATCGTGCTGCGTGACCACCGCATGCTCCAGCGCATGACCTACACCGCGGGCGCCGTCGGCCTGGTCCTGCTCGCGATCCCCGCGCTGCTGCCGGGCAGCCTCAGCGAGGTGCAGGGCGCCAAGATCTGGATCCGCATCGGCGGCTTCTCCATCCAGCCGGGCGAGTTCGCCAAGCTGGCGCTGGTCGTCTTCTTCGCCGGCTATCTGGTGGCCAAGCGCGACGTGCTGGCGCTGGCCGGGCGGCGGCTGCTCTTCATCGACCTGCCCAGGGCCAGGGACCTCGGTCCCGTCCTCATCACCTGGGGGCTCAGCCTGCTCGTCCTGGTCTTCGAGAAGGACCTGGGCACCTCGCTGCTGCTGTTCGGCACGTTCATCGCGATGCTCTACATCGCGACCCAGCGCACCTCGTGGGTGCTGATCGGCGTGCTCCTCTTCGTCGGCGGCGCCTTCCTCGCCGGGCAGGTCTTCGACCACGTCGGCGCCCGCTTCGACGCCTGGCTCGACCCGAGCAACCCGATCTACTACGGCAACGACCCCGTCTGCGAGAAGGATCCGCCGGGCGACCCGATGTGCGGCAAGAGCTACCAGATCATGCAGGGCCTGTTCGGGTTCGGCGCGGGCGGCATCCTGGGCACGGGACTCGGCGAGGGCAACCCCAAGCAGATCCCGCTGTCGTTCTCCGACTTCATCTTCGCCGCCACCGGCGAGGAGCTGGGCCTGACCGGCCTGATGGCGCTGCTCATGATGTACGCCCTGCTGGTCGAGCGCGGCCTGCGGACCTCGCTGGCGGCCCGCGACCCGTTCTCCAAGCTCCTGGCGGGCGGCCTGTCGTTCATCCTGGCCTGGCAGGTCTTCATCATCGTCGGCGGTGTGACCAATCTCATCCCCCTGACCGGCCTTGTCACCCCGTTCATGTCCCAGGGTGGCTCGGCATTGTTGGCTAACTGGATCCTTATCGCGCTATTGGTACGCATGTCAGATGCGGCGCGGCGGCCTCCGCCCCAGGCGATCCAGAACGAAGGACTGACGCAGGTGTTCCAACGATGAACAGCCCTCTGAAGCGCGTGGCGGTGGCCTGCCTGGCCATGTTCGCGCTACTGATGATCAACGTGAACTACCTGCAGGCCGTGAAGGCGGAGGGCCTGCGCGGCGACGCCCGCAACGTCCGCAACTTCTACGATCGCTACGCGATCGAGCGTGGCCTCATCACCGCGGGCGGCAAGGTGCTCGCGAAGTCCGTCGAGACCAAGGACCCGAACTTCAGGTTCCTCAGGCAATATCCCGACGCCAGGCTCTACGCCCACGTCACCGGCTTCTTCTCGCCGGAGAGCGAGAGCGCCATCGAGAGGTCCGAGAACCAGCTGCTCAACGGCTCCAGCGCCGACCTGCTGCTGCGGCGGAGCATCGACCTGTTCACCGGCGAGCCGACCAGGGGCGCCAACGTCGATCTCACGATCAACCCCAAGGCGCAGAAGGCGGCCTACGACGCGCTGCGGCAGAGCGGCAAGCGCGGCGCGCTCGTGGCGCTCGACCCCAAGACCGGCGGGATCCTGGCGATGGTCTCGCTGCCCACCTACGACCCGACCGAGCTGTCCGGCACCGACAAGACCAAGGTCTTCCCCCGTTACGACGAGCTGGCCAAGGAGAAGGGCCAGCCGCTGCTCAACCGTACGATCGCGCAGACCTACCCGCCCGGCTCGACGTTCAAGGTCGTGACCATGGCGGCCTACCTGGAGGACAACTCCTCGGCCGGCCCGCAGACCACCGTCGACGCGCCGCAGCGGCTGCCCCTGCCCAACACGAACATCAGCCTGCCCAACTACGGCGGCGCCGCCTGCGGCTCCGGCTCGGTCACGCTGACCTTCGCGCTGGAGAAGTCCTGCAACACGCCGTTCGGCAAGATGGGCATGGAGCTGGGCTACGACAAGATGAAGGAGCAGACCGAGAAGTTCGGCATGGGCCAGCCGCTCGCCGTGCCGATGTCGGTCACCGCCAGCGACTTCGGCCCGGAAGAGGACAAGGCGGCCCTGGCCATGGCCTCGATCGGGCAGCGCAGCAACCGCATGACCCCGATGCAGATGGCCATGATCGCCGCGGGCATCGCCAATGACGGCAAGGTGATGAAGCCGTACCTGGTCAACAAGATCACCGACGCCAAGGGTGACCCGCTCGACCAGGCCAAGCCCGAGGAGCTGTCGGAAGCTGTCAGCTCCGAGACGGCGGGCAAGCTGCGTGAGATGATGGTCAGCGTCGTCCAGAACGGCACCGCAAACCTGGCGCAGGTCCCAGGCGTCCAAGTAGCGGGTAAGACGGGCACCGCGGAGACGGCCGATGGCCAGCCACCGCACGCCTGGTTCATCTCCTTCGCGCCTGCCGAGGATCCGAAGGTGGCCCTGGCGGTCATCGTCGAGTCCGGTGCTGCCAACGTCGGTGCGGAGGCGACCGGCGGCCACACCGCCGCGCCGATCGCAAAGGCCGTGCTGGAGGCGGTGCTGAACAAGTGAGTGACGGTAACCTGCAAGGTCATGCGGCTCCGTAACCGCTATCTCCTGATCTCCCGCATCGCCACAGGCGGTATGGGGGAGGTCTGGCGCGCCCGTGACGAGTTGCTCGGGCGCGAGGTGGCGGTGAAGATCCTGCGCAGCCACATCTACGCCGACCCCACTTTCCGTGAGCGGTTCAGGAACGAGGCGCGCATCACCGCGGCCCTGGCCGACCCGGGAGTGGCGCAGATCTTCGACTACGGCGAGCAGAGCGACCTGGCCTACCTCGTGATGGAGCTGGTGCACGGCGAGCCGCTGTCGGCGATCCTGGCGCGCAACCGCTCCATCGGGCCCGAGGTGACGCTCGACGTGGTGGGCCAGACGGCCAAGGCGCTGCACGCCGCGCACACCTCCGGGATCATCCACCGCGACATCAAGCCGGGAAACCTGCTGGTCACCTCAGAGGGGACCATCAAGGTCACGGACTTCGGCATCGCGCGGGCCCTGGAGGCGGCTCCGGTCACGCAGACGGGCACGGTGCTGGGCACGGCCCAGTACGTCAGCCCCGAGCAGGCCCAGGGGTTCCCGCTCACTCCCGCGACCGACCTCTACTCGCTGGGCGTGGTGGCCTACGAGTGTCTGGCCGGGCGCACGCCGTTCCGCGGCGACAGCCAGGTGGCGATCGCGCTGCAGCACCTCAACGAGCACCCGCCGCCCCTCGGGGTGGACGTGCCCGCGCCGGTGCGCGAGCTGGTCATGTCGCTGCTGTCGAAGGACCCCGCGCGACGCCCGGCCTCGGCGCTGGAGGTGGCCGACCGGGCCTACCTGCTGCGCGAGTCGCTGGCCAGCGCCGAGCAGGGCGCCGACCTCAGCATGCTCACCGACCCGGGAGGCTTCCGGGTACGCGAGCCGGCTCCGGAGGACGAGCAGGAGACGGACCACCTCCACTCGGCCACCACGCCGCAGGAGCCGGCCGTGGGGGGGAAGCGCCACAGGAGGACGCTGGCCCTGGTGGCCACCGCGGGCTGCGCGGCCGCGGTGGGGCTCAGCGCCATCACGTTCGCCGACCGGCAGCCGACGCAGCCGACGCCGGACGTGGCCGAGCCGACCAAATCGGCGGTGGCGCCGCCGGACCGGGCGACACCCTCGCCCACGAAGAGACGTACCAAGCGGCCTTCCGTGGTTCCGGTGAAGTCACCGAGGCCTATACCCTCGCGGTCAGCTACGGTAAGCAAGTCGGCAACACCTACCAAGAAGCCGACACCGAAACCGACCCCGACCACCCGTACCCCTACGCCCACACCGACCCCAACGCCCACCACTACACCCAAAACTCCGACACCCACCGCCTCGCCGGACCCGGGTGATACAAACCCGCCCAAGGAGGAGACGTGATGCGCTTTGGGGTCGATGATGGACACCGGCGGCCCCCCGAGCAGGCCGGTACCCAAGATGAACGGTAAGGGACAGTGCAGGAAATGACTCAGCCTCGGCTACTCGGAGGTCGCTACGAGCTCGACGGTGTCGTCGGGCGCGGCGGCATGGCCGAGGTGTATCGTGCCCGAGACATCCGGCTGGACCGCATAGTCGCGATCAAAACCCTCCGGTCCGACCTGGCGCGCGATCACACCTTCCAGGCCCGCTTCCGCCGCGAGGCACAATCGGCCGCCTCTCTGAACCACCCGGCCGTCGTCGCGGTCTACGACACCGGCGAAGACGGTACCGAAGGCACCCCCGTGCCGTACATCGTGATGGAGTACGTCGACGGCCGGACGCTGCGCGACCTGCTGCGCCAGGACCGGCGGTTGCTGCCGGAGCGCGCGGTCGAGCTCGTCGACGGCATCCTGCGGGCGCTCGACTACAGCCACCGCGGCGGCATCGTGCACCGCGACATCAAGCCGGCCAACGTGATGATCACGCGCGCCGGCGACGTCAAGGTGATGGACTTCGGCATCGCGCGCGCGATGGCCGACTCCGCGGCCACGATGACGCAGACGGCGCAGGTGATCGGCACCGCCCAGTACCTGTCTCCCGAGCAGGCGCGCGGCGAGCGGGTCGACGCGCGCAGCGACATCTACTCCACCGGTTGCCTGCTCTACGAGCTGCTGACCGGGCAGCCGCCGTTCACCGGCGACTCTCCCGTCGCGATCGCCTACCAGCACGTGCGCGAGGAGCCGATCCCGCCGTCGCAGATCGACCGCGACATCCCCCCGTGGGCCGACGCGATCGTGCTCAAGGCCATGGCCAAGGACCCCGCCCACCGCTACCAGAGCGCGGGCGAGATGCGGGCCGACATCCAGCGGGCGATGTCCGGGATGCCGACCGACGCCCAGACGATGGCCATGACGGGCAACTTCAACCAGGGCACGCGGATGATGACCGCGACCCAGGCGGGGCAGGGCCCGGCCACGCAGCGCACCACCGCGGTCCCACCCTACGAGTACGACGAGGGTGGCAGTGGCGGCGGCGGCCGTGGCGGGCGGCGCAGGGCGAGCGGCGGCGGGAACAACGCCGTCAAGACCGCGCTGTGGATCATCGTCCCGCTGGCGATCATCGCCGCGTTCATCGGGGTCGGCTACTCGGTGTTCGGGTCGAAGGCCACTCCGACCGCCACGCAGGTCACGATCCCGTCGCTGGCCAGCCAGGAGCGCGCGTACGCGGAGAAGCAGCTCAGTGATCTCGATCTCACCGTCCAGGTGGTCCAGGAGAACAGCGACGAGGTCGACAAGGGCAGCGTCATCAGGACGGAACCCGCCGAGAACACCAAGGTCGACAAGAAGTCCACGGTCAAGCTGGTGATCTCGAAGGGCCCGGAGAAGGTCAAGGTGCCCGACGGCCTCATCGGCCAGTCGCAGGAAGACGCCATGAAGACGCTGGAGGACGCGGGCCTGCGCGGCACGGTCAAGACCAAGATCTCCAGCAAGTCGCAGGGCACGGTCATCGACACCAGTCCCAAGGCCGGCGAGGCGATCGAGAAGGGCGGCGCGGTCACCCTCTACGTGCCCAAGGAGCTCGGTGAGGTGCCCAGCGTGATCGGGCTCACGGAGGCGGACGCCAAGGCCCAGATCAAGGCCGCCGGCTTCAAGACCAGGGTCGTCCCGCAGGCGAACGAGCAGCCCGAGGGCACGGTCATCCAGCAGAACCCGGGTGAGGGCGCCAAGCAGGCACCGGGCACGACCATCACGATCGTGGTGTCCACCGGTCCCGGCCTGGACACGAACAACCCGCAGCCCACCACGGAAGTGCCTACGGACACGCCCACGAACGACCAGACGGACTTCCCGTCCGACGGCGACCAGCCGACCGACGACAACCCGATCGGCGACGACGGCCTCGGAGGCACCGGCAACTGAGACATGAAGAAGGGCCGCCCGTTCCCGGGCGGCCC